>CBDVBC010000192.1:0-4231 GCA_965372125.1 Candidatus Hermodarchaeota archaeon
AGCCCATGCCATGCATAGACAGCGACTCCATTCGCTGCTAGGGCTGCTGCGACATCATCTTGTGTAGAGAGCGGATTGCACCCACTCCAGGCCACCTCAGCTCCTGCTTCCACGAAGGTCTCAACGAGTACCGCTGTCTCCTTGGTCACATGTAGACAGCCCGCAATCCTGTAGCCTTTCAATGGTTTAGTCTTTGCAAATTTACGGCGGAGCTGCATAAGCACCGGCATCCTCGACTCCGCCCAGTCAATCTTAAGGCGGCCCTGCTCGGCCAGCCCGATATCTCGAACCTTGTAGTTGGTCACCTTGAACACCAGACAAAGCAGAGACCCCAGCCGCCTCTTAAGCGTTTCACCACTTTTGTTAGTAGGAAATGTAGGAATGGATAACGACAAGCCATAGTGCTTTTATTCTGGGGAGAGTTGGAGCTGACGAGGGTTATCTTGTGCCAGAGCTTCCTGACCTTGAAGTCGTAAAGGAGGTACTCAACATGCGTGTAATCAACAGGGCAGTGGAAGAGGTGAAACTCATTGACCCAATTGTGCTCCGGCGCCCTGTTTCTGAAGCGTTCCACTATGAACTTCAAGGCCGCACAATACAGGAAGTCCAGCGGTTTGGTAAATTCCTTATTCTCCTCTTTACACCTCCCGCTCGGCTCTTCATTAACTTCATGCTTGCCGGTCGACTTGCCCTTCAACCACCCTCAGATAGAATCTTGAAGGGAACAGGATTTCGCCTTCGCCTAACTGGAAACATTGACCTCCGCTATCACGACGGTCGCCGTATGGGAAAGATCTACCTCCTCCTAAAGGAGGAATCCACAGCGCTGATTCCCACATACGATGAGCAAGGTCCCGATGCCTTAGACCCTGAACTAACACATGACACATTTCGCACCCGTATCCGAAAGTTCAACGCCCAAATCAAACGAGTCCTACAGAACCAGCGCTTCATTGCAGGAATTGGCAACGCCTATGCCAACGAAATCCTCTTCGCAGCCCACATCAACCCCTTCCGAAAACGCAGCACCCTCACTCCCACAGAAGTAGACGCCCTTTACAAGGCTACGATTGTAGTACTCCGAAACGCCATCGCGACGATCACAACCCAGAGCGGCGACAACCTTCACTTTAAAATACGAGATTTCCTCCAAGTCCACGGGAAACGCAACCAACTCTGTCCACGCTGCAGCACACGACTCTCCACAATCAAATCAGGACTCCATCTAGCCTATTTCTGCCGAAAATGCCAGATTTAACAGACAACTTGCGTTGAACTGAAGTTTAAAATACGACCTCAAAGTTTCGCTAACACAATCATTCCTCTTCTCTCCATATCATAAAATAGAATAATTTCAGGTGAAATGTCTTGGAAATAAAACGAATCGCAGTCATTGGTGCAGGCGCCATGGGCACCGGCATCGCCTATCAGGCAGCTCGCTTCGGCATCGAAGTCAACCTGACCGACCGCGAAGAAGAATACGTCAACAAAGGAATAAGCACAATCAAGGGCTATGTTAAGGACGGGGTCACTAGGGGAAAGTTGGACCTCAAGGGTGCAAAAGCAATCCTTGATCGCATCCACAAAACCGTTGACCTCGAAGCCTGCGTCAAAGATGTCGATATGGTCATCGAAGCCGTCTATGAAGATATGAAGGTCAAACAGGAACTCTTCACCAAAATCGAGGCAGTCGCCCGTCCTGACACGATCTTCGCCACAAACACCTCCTCCCTCAGCATAAGTGAAATGGCGGCATCCACCAAGAGACCAGATAAGGTCGTCGGCATCCACTTCTTCAACCCAGTCTACACTATGAAGCTAGTGGAGATTGTGGTTGGGAAGGAAACCTCTGAGGAGACCATCGAGGCTGCCACCAAGTTTGCACAGAAGCTTGACAAGACAACGGTTCGTTGCAAGGACTCAGCTGGATTCATCGTCAACCGAATCCTCGGCGCCTTGATGGGCGAGGCTTTCAAAATCTTGCAAGAGGGGCTGGCAACAGCGGAGGACATCGACACTGCGATGCAACTTGGTGCTAATCACCCGGTGGGCCCTCTTACCCTCGCAGATTATGTGGGTCTTGACATTGCCAGAGCCGTCGCAGAAACTTTGAACCGCGCCTACGGCGACTGTTATGCCACACCAAAAATCCTAGTAGATATGGTGGAGAAGGGTCTACTCGGAATGAAATCCGGGGAAGGATTTCACAAATACACGAAATAACCTGATTTACGCGTACAAACTGGAGGAACCAAAAAAATGGCAACCTACGAATTCGTCAAACTCGATATAGAAGGCCACTTTCTGGCCGATACTGAGATGATAGGCGTTATAACCCTTAACCGGGCTGCAAAGCTCAACGCCATCAACCCTCAACTCGTCGAAGAACTGGGCAAGCTCCTCGACGAAATCGAGAAGAACAAGGATATCCGCGTCCTCATCATCCGGTCCGCCTCCGAGAAAGCCTTCTCGGTGGGCGCAGACCTGACTGCTGCAGCGTCAATGATGGGTGACCTGGACAAGGCCCGAGAATGGGTCGCAGACGGACAAAGGCTGATGCGTCGCATTGGAGACTTCCCCAAGCCAATCATCGCCGAGCTCAATGGGCTCGTTCTGGGCGGTGGGCTTGAGATGGCAATGGCCTGTGATCTCCGCATCTGCGAGAAGGGTGCAAAGATGGGGAACCCGGAAGTTCAGCTAGGATTGATCGCTGGATGGGGTGGCACACAACGCCTGGCTAAAATAGTCGGTATGGGTAAGGCTAAGGAACTTCTCCTTTCTGGTCGGCAAGCGACCGCTGAGGAAGCTTTGGCTTGTGGCCTTGTGAACAAAGTAGTAGATCCTGATGACCTCCACTCCGAAGCCCTCTTCATGGCCCAACAGATTGCTGACAATGCACCGATCGCAGTACGACTCACCAAGAAGCTCATCAACATGAGCTTTGATGTCACAATCGAGAAGGGCAACGCCGAAGAACTTGACGATATCTGCGCAACTTTCACTACTAAAGACCTCGCCGCCGGCATAACAGCCCTCTTCGCAAAAGCCAGGGCCAAGTTCAAAGACGAATAGAACTCACCTAATAAACTGGAAAGATTCTATTAGCCAAAACCACAATCAATCAAAAAACAAGAAATCTTGAGGTGAACAACAAGTGGCAATTCCCAAAGTCGCCGTGGTCGGTATCGGCCACAGCAAATACGGAAATCGTGGCAAACCCTACACGGACAAGGTCGACACAGACATAACCTACCCAGCTGTCACCCTCCGCGAACTAGCCCACGAATCCTACTTCCCCGCACTAGAACACGCAGGCATAACCAACAAAGATGTCGAGAGCTCAGTCATTGGTATTGCAGCCGAAGCCATGGCCGGACAAGGCGCGCCCGCAGCTCTTATCGCCGACGAACTCGGCCTCATCGGAAAACCCACCATGCGCGTCGAAACCGCCTGCGCCACCGGCTCCACCGCCATCCGAACAGCCTGGGCGCAAGTCGCCTCCGGCCAATTCGACTGCGTCGCAGCCATAGGAGCGGAAACCATGAAATGGATAAGCACTGCCTACGCAACCGAATTGATGAGTATGGCAGGCGATCACCGCTGGGAGTATATCTATGGCATCAGCTTCCCAACATTTTACTCGCTTTATGCGAGCCGGAAAATGTCCGTGGATGGAATAACCCGGGATCAGCTCTCGATGGTTCCTGTCAAGAGCCACGAGTACGGTTACTACAACAAGCTAGCTCATCTCCGCGAAAAGATTACCGTAGAACAAGCCAACAAGGCCATAGCAGTAGCCCTACCACTAAGACTATACGACTGCTGCCTCATCAGCGACGGCGCAGCAACCATAATACTGGCAAGCGAGGAGAAGGCAAAGGAGATGTCCAGCGAGCCCCTCTGGATTACTGGTCTGGGCTGCTCCTCAGACACAATGCGTGTCACAGACCGCCCCAACCTCACAAACATCGAAGGCACACAGCGTGCAGCCGCCATGGCATACAAGCAGTCTGGTCGTACTGCTAAGGATATTGACGTAGCCTATGTCCATGACTGCTTTAGCATAGCGGAGCTAATGGCCTATGAAGACTTGGGCTTTTGTGAACGCGGTCAAAGCGGCAAATTCATCGAGGAACGTGGACCCTACATCGATGGTCCAGGCACTCCAGTCAATGTTGACGGCGGGCTCAAATCCAAAGGACACCCACTCGGCGCAACTGGCATCGGGCAG
>CBDVBC010000193.1:0-4231 GCA_965372125.1 Candidatus Hermodarchaeota archaeon
ATTGCGACTCCAGAAACAGCACCTGAAAATGCTGAGAGAGTGCTTATTATCATCAGAGTTAGTAGCCCAGTGTGGAGTACTAGTTCAAAGAGGAAAATCCACATGATGTTGAGAAGAAGCGACTGAATAATACCGATTATTGTATAAGCAGTTAGTTTCGCTATAACGACTTCAACCTTGCTTGTCGGTGTGAGCAGCATTCGCCGGAGAGGGATGTCCCCGACTATTGACTGGCAGGAGGTCATCGCAATTGCTATAACAGTGCAGAATACAACAAGAAAGGCTCCTATTTGGGCGGCTGCAAAATCTCCTTCAGGCACGAATTCCAACATCATTTCAGGGAGTATTTCGCTGCGAATCCAGCCATGACTCATACGGAATATCATCGAAGCTTCTGTCACCGCGATAATAACATCACTCTGACCCAGGGCGGTTGTGCTGCTTGTATGAACTTCTAGAAAGGCAGGTAGATCCATGGATAGTGCGTGTTCGAACCCATCTAGGATGACAATGTATCCATCTATTGTCCCGTGGAAGAGGGCCAGATACGCCTCCTCCTCGTCTTCGAATATGACTACTTCTTGTCCTTCAAGGTCTGTGAGCGTTACTGTGAAATTATATGAAAGATCCTCGCCAGGATAGGTATTTGTAGTATCTAGGTCGATGATACCGAGGGTCAATGGCACGAGTTCGGCTTGAATATCATTCTGCTGAATTGCTAAAGCCAATGTACCAATAGTTATGACCGGTAGCATGAAGACCATCAACATTGCTGTACGGTCTTTGATTATTGTCTGGATTTCCTTAAGGACCTGTGATGATGTACGTTTTAGTGATTTGGGCCAGCGTAATCCCATGATAATACCCTTCTTTAGAGGAGGCATACAGTGCCAAAATTATTTTGGTCTGTTTGGGAATTCCCCAAAAGGCACTTTAGTTTCATCCCAACGCCATTTCAATACTCCTCTCCAATGAATTTTCTGTCAAATAATCAGTCCCAGTTAAACGCACTGATTGTTACCCCGTTCATTATAAAAACAAAAGATTTTTGATTTAGTATTGATTATGGTTATAAAAAAAATGATGGTGAAGTACACAAATCTGTTAGAAGTCTGAAGCCTATCAGCCATTCACCTGGAATATAATCGGAGATGTGAAAAATGTCTAAACAAATGAAATGCTCAAAATGTGGTGAAAAGAGGAGAATACATCTAATGTTGTTAGATACACCAGAAAACAGAATAACGGAAAGAGAAGACCCCCAAGGTATTCTCTTAGTAGCATCAAAGGCGTTTGACGGAAAAATGGGATGTAACAAGTGCGGCCACATTTGGAAAACCTAATTTATAGGTGTTCTGAACCACAAAAAGGCTTATCTTTCAGCGCTAATCGATGATAACGAAGCTGTTCAATAATTACCTATCATGCCCAAAACTTTTTTTGGTTTCGGCTGAGGATTAAATGACCTATATACATTGCAATGTTTATCAACTAACGAGGAGAGTTTTCACACTTTTGCCGAACACCAAGTCGCCTTCAAAGGCTAAGGACAAATCTAAAAGAGAAACCAAACGTGGATCATCTCATGGTGCTAAGACCGAGCTGTCCCCTGACCGAGGAAAGGATGTCCTGGCTTGGGTGAAACGTTGGAAGCCTCAATGGGAATCTAAAATCACTTTCCCCCTAAACACTACATTTCAAGGGTTATTCGAGAAAGTCAATAGTGCTAATGATTTGGATGCAACAATAATTGATGGGAGTCACAAGCTCCTGCTTCGCTTCGAACACACCTATGATCCAGATGGTTTTGTTCACTCAGTTGAGCTCCCCGAAATTAACGCCACGCTCGAAATCAAGCCCTTTAAAATTCAATATGGTCGGCTCAGGCGTAAACATCAATTCAAGACTATTGCTGAATCTCTAGTAAATCAGGCGAAAGAGCTAGTTCAGCAAATCCCCTCTGAGCATCAGGGACACCAGATTCGCCACATCACAAATGTTATGGAAACCCTTAACTTTCCTCAAGAGGTCATTGAAGTCACAAAGGAAACGCTCTTTGGCAACCCTGACCCTGAAAAACACCATTTCCTAACAAATCCTGTCTCCTTCCTTAATCTTGAGAATGGATGGTTGGTGGTCCCTGAAAAGGAATCAGTTCTCAAGTTGAACCTTGGCGTTGAATACGAGCACGTTTTCCGTCTTGTTTACCACTTCGATCAAAAGCTTGGTCCGTTGGTGGAGGACTTCCAGAAGCACGAACTAGCTCTTACTAGGCTCCCTCGTCAAACCATCCGCCGCGTCTTTTCGTTACTAGGGCAATATACATCGATTATTCATAATCCCTTTTTCTCTGACATAAGCCAGCGATTCCCGGTTCGCTATGTGGCCCTGAACAATGGATTGCTGGTCACGTCGTTAAGCGAGGGCTCAACTTGGGACAAGGGCACATTCGAGTTTTACCAGCGAGTTGCACGTCGAGATTAGTATACAGGATGCTAAGAATTCCCTGTTTTACTCGCGCTTGGGGCGCTGATACTCGTCTTCTACGCGGAAAACATCTCCAAACATACGTGTTCCCAGTTCGAGGATTAGTGAATCCTCTTCGGGAATAAAGCGGTGTTGCTGCCCAGGCAGAATACGAAGTGAATCGCCGGGTCTCATCTGGATTTCTTTTCCTTCGACCAGTACCGTGATTTTACCCCTTATTAGATAGAATATTTCGTCCTTATGCTCATGATAGTGAAGGGAGCTTTTAGCACCTTTCCTGATAAAAAGCTCTTTCAGGAAGATACCCCTGAACTCGCCGATAGGCTTCTCGTATCCCCAGGGCTTGTCTCTCTTTGTGTCTTGAGGTGTCTCCGCTTTTTCATCGCATGCATCCACAGTAGTCGCCTCTTAAAAATCAGATATCTTCTAGTTTGTTTCGTCGGTGACTACCTAGTTGCCCTCATCAACAATCCTATCGACGACCCGGCGCAGTTTTTCGTCGCTTTTGAGTCGTTCAGGCATCCAAACACGCCCCTCATGCACTCGATCGGGTGTACCTAGTAACTCTGCCATGGTACGCTGCAGAGTCTTTGCTGCCCGGGCGTCTAGCCGCGTACATTCACCAAAATAATCACAGTCCTCGATGGTGCATTTTGAGCGGATATCTAGGCGGTAAATTCCAGGTTTTAATAGTGTGGCTGTGACTTCGAGCGGACATGTTTCTGTATCATCTGAGAAGACTCGCACACCGCCCTCCTTATCTGTTACACGCATTCTAGAGCCAATTACTTGGCGTGCACCTTTCTCAATCTCTTTTAAAGAGGCTTCTACGATTAAATCACCAAAGGGATCCTTAGACTTCAGGGACATTCAGCTCCGCTTCCTGTTGCTTATTTCACAGGATAGATGTGCTCTGTATCCTCCTAAGAGGATTCGCCTTTTTAGCGTTTATGTTGTTTTGAAAAGGGCTTCACTTGCGGGCACCAAGGTAGAGGAGTAAAAACAAGAGAAAGAACATCCCACCGAAGAGGACGACGACGACCGCTAGTTCCACGTCAGTGTAGAGGAGTGCCAGTGGCGTTCCTGCCAGAATGTAGGGATAGAAGAGCAGGGATAGAATAGTCACTAGAAGTACTAGCGATATAGCCCATCCGACGAGGCGCTTGCTCACCATAATATTACCAGCTTGGGGGTGAATGGGCGAATGACTCTCTCTGACCCTAAAAGGCTTTCGTCAATATCAGTATCTTCTTAATTCAAAATTGCCCATTCTGTGAGGATTTGCACGAGTCGCCGAGCAAAGTGCGTGTCCATTTTTAGAGGACAAAGAAAGGCTTTTCTATCCTACCGAAGTGTGGTTCTCATTCAGTCTTCCTAGCAGTTACTTGGTGAGTGTGGCGTTTGGTTTTTGCTATCGCAGCTCTGATGACGTTGTTAAGTGGCATCATTTCCGGAGTAGCTCACTCCATACAAAGACGTAGCCTTGACTCTCTTCCCGAACTAACGCCCCGCGCCTTTATTCAACGACATTTCCACCTACTGCTCGCCATTTTTACAACGCCCTTATGGTTGCTGGGGGGTGTTCTGGCTGTTAGTGGTGCTCTTCTCCGTTGGCAGGCTTTCTCTGCTGCAGATGTTAGCATCCTCAAGCCCTTGACAAATATCAACATCCTAGTTGTTGTTTTCATCTGTGTGTACTTCTGGGGAGAAAAGATGGGTCGAGCCGAGTGGATAGGTATTTCCT
>CBDVBC010000194.1:0-4229 GCA_965372125.1 Candidatus Hermodarchaeota archaeon
GCTGATACAATGATTTTGCTATCGGGTGTCAAAGCAAGGTCATCTATCGCGTTTCTGTGGCCGTCAAGTGTGTGGACTAGCTCTCCTGTTTGCAGGTTCCAGACCAGGATTTTATCGTCGTCTGTTCCCGTGATGAGGTGTCGGCCGTCTGGCGACTCACATACTACGCCTACTCGTCCGGTGTGGGGGAGGGTGCGGAGCATCTCACTGGTCAGCAGGTTCCAGATATGGATTTGACCATCGAAGGAGCAGGTGAGTAACCGTTTTCCATCGGCTGTGACTGTGGCTCCGTAGATGCCTCCCTGGTGTCCCCTGAGGGTGCGTAGCAGTTCACCGGTCTGGAGGCTCCAGACCCTTGTGGTCTTGTCCTCTGATGATGAGATGATGTTCTGCCCATCCCTGGTCAATGTTACTGATAGCACGGGTCTTTCGTGTCCCTCAAGGACAAAGACTAGCTCACCACTCCGGAAGTCGTAGACTCGAACCCTCCGGTCCCTTGAACCAACAACAATGTGACGGGAATCGGGAGTGACTACTACGGATTCCTGGGATTCTGAGTCGCCATCTATCGTGCGGAGTGCCTCGCCCGTGGCCAACCCCCACACTCTAATCAGTGCATCTTCGTGGCTGACACTCACGATGTACCTGTCGTCTGCCGTGATCGCTAAGCTGCGTATTGTCCCATCGTGTCCCTTGCAGGTGTGGAGGAGCCGTCCGGATTGCAGGTCATAGATATGCACTGTTTTATCTCGGGAACCTGAGACCAGAAACTTGTTGTCGCTTGTTATTGCCACTGCCCCAACAGCTGCTGTATGGTCCTTTAGTGTGTGGACGACTTTGCCAGTGGTAAGATTAGACACCTTGATTGTCCGGTCCAGAGAACAGGAAACGACGAGGCGGCCATCAGGAGAGGAAGTCACAGCCTCCACCGCTGCGTTGTGAGCCTTCATCTGGTGGAGTAACTGGGAGGTGGCGAACTCCCAGACTAAGACCTTGCCCTGAGTGGTCCCGGCTATAATATGGTGTCCGTCAGCAGTCACCGTGATGGAGAGTAAGGGCTCCTTCTGCTCAAGCTGTTTATCCGGGATAATCGCAAACTCGGTCACAGTGTTGCCTCCCTGGAATGTATGATAGGTGAAGGTTCCTCAAAATCCTTTCTTCAGCAACGCAAGAAGACCTAGTTAACCGGAGAAGAGTCCTTAACCCGATAGCATATCAGGGCTTATCTTTATCTTTCGCTTAGCAGCAATCTGAATCGTGTTTTCAGGGTCTAATGATGGAACACCGAGATAGGGGTCTCCGTTCTTGTGATCCATACGTCCATCATAGTGTTTGGGTACAAAGTCAGGGTCTTTTTGGCTGGAGGGGTTTGTGCTGAATGAGGTATCAAAGGTGAAGAGAAAATCAAGGGGGTAGTCGTCGCCTGCTTCGAAGGGTTTGGTGTAGTTTTTCATCCAGCCCTTGAAGAATTGACGCATTTTAACTGTGATATGGGCTTTCCCGGCACCAGTGCCTTTTATGGCGCATTCAGGCCAGCTGCCATCACCGCTCTCAAAGGTGTGACCAAGAAGTCCTCCAAAGCCGATATAGCCCGAAATGGGTTTTAGTTTGGGGTCGTAACTGAGTTCAAACTCTAGGATTCCATCGCCAGGTTTTGCTTGGGTGAGCTGCCAAGGCTCGATGTTACTGTTGATAGTGAGTTTCTCAAACCACTTGGCTGGATGGAACCAGTGATGAGTCATCTTGTCGAGGCCGCATCCAGAGGGAAGAGTCTTGCCGGTGAGTTCAACATCGACAAGGCTCTCGCCGTACTCTAGCTCAACGGAGAGCTTGCCAGCTTCATCTAATCTGTAATCGTGAAATTCCTCCATGCTGCCAATCATGCTCCGAGCTGTGTAGACTCGTATGTGTTGATTGGCGAGGGGTGAAGCAGCCGTTGCAAAACTAAGTTCTAGCTGAAGACGTCGGGGCTGACGGATTTGGTGGGTGGCTTTATCATAGTCCTCTTGATCCCAAGCGGCTAGTCGTGGCATATAGAGTTCATCTCCAAGGATTCTGGCGCTCCCCGGGGTTCGACACCAGAGGGGGGGTCCAAGAATCTTCTTGTAAAGAAGTTTGAGTGTCTTTCGACCTTATAAAGCCTTAACTTTTAGCTAATTAGACCATATTATTCCTCTTCTAGAAGTCTTTCAAAGAGGTGAACATGCTTTCGTGCTGTTTTGCCCCAATCGAACCCGGAGCTTCGCGACAAGGCAAGCTTGCTCATTCGTCGCCTCATCCTCTTATCACCTGCTAATATCATTAGCGGCTCTTGTAGTGCGTCCTCCTTCTGGGGGCTAACGATGAACCCTGCTGGGCCAACAGCCCTTTCAAGATCAGCACTCTTTACAGCGATAATTGGTAGCCCGCAGGACATAGCTTCAAACACAACAAAACCAAAGCCTTCCAACCTCGAGGGGTGGACATAAACGTCTGCTGCGTTGTAGAGGGCTCGAAGGAAATCATCAGAGACCTGGCTGAAAAGTAGGAGCTCCACATCTAGCTGCCTTGCTTCAGCGATGAGGCGGTCTTTGAAGGGTCCACGACCAACAATGACAAGCACTGCATTGGGAACCTTCTCCAATGCCCTAATGATATCCCCTTGCCGCTTATGGGATACAAGGCGACCCACGCAGAGTGCAACAAAACTGTCTTCGACTCCCAGGGACGCCCTTGTCTTCCGGCGTTCGGAAGGGGAGGAATGGAAGATTCGCTGATCGACGCCGTGATGGATGACTTCGACCTGGGACGAAGCAGGAAGCCTTAGACGCAGCTCCCTTGCGGAATAATATGAGGGGACGACCGTGATTTTGGCCCGTTTCGAAGCTCGAAGCTGAAACGCGGTGAGCACACGATGGCTCCAGGTGGGATAACGCCAGTGCGGCATGTGGCAAACCTCTACTTTATGAGGATGCCTTACGAAGATTCCTGCGCACTCGCTGGAGTGAACAATATCAAATGAGCCGAAATTCTTCAAGGCTCCCCTAACCCAGAAGAGAGGCGTACCAATCTTATTCATTCCCACGCCCACGGTGAAGACACGAACGGTAACCCCGAGATCATTCAGGTGCTTAACGAGATTCTCCGCGTATCTACCCGCACCATACTTCCATTTATCCCGGTACCCCAGCATCCGATTTGATGCGTATTCATACGTTAGAATGGCAACCTTCAACTTTAGAACACACCAATCAGATAGTAACCAAGTAAGAAAACTTCGGGGATTCGCCTATGCATAATCTACTCTAAGTGTGAATGCGAATAAGAAGTATCTTCGCCGAAAAACTTGTAACTCTCTCCTCCCTCAAAGGTCCCACTGCTCGGTTTGCTCAATGGACTTGACGACCTGTGACGCAAGGAGAGTGAAGACTTTCACGACATTCATGCCAGTCTTGGCACTGGCTTCAACAAAGGAGAGCTGGCGCCTCTCTGCGAAGCTTTCACCCTGACCAGATGTCACCGCCTCCTTAAGATCCGCCTTGTTGCCCACCAGCACAGTCGGTATGATACCGCAGATGCTCTTCACCTTGTCTAGCCAGTTTCTAGTATTTGCGAGGGTCTGAGGAACTGATTTATCAAAGACAACAACCGCTCCCTTTGCCCCCACATAATATTTCTCCAGAACAGGACCAAAACGCTCTTGACCTGCAGTGTCCCAGAGCTGCATCCTCAGTACTTTGTCGCCAACTGTTATGTTTTGGACGAAGAAATTCACGCCTAGCGTCGCGATGTACGCAGGTGAGAAGAAGCCCTTTGTGAATCTTACTGCGATGCTGGTTTTTCCCACCGTGGCATCGCCGATTACGATGATCTTTGCCCTGTAATTGTAGGGGATTGGCGGGTCGCTTTCCCTTTCGTCTGATGTTGGTGGGTTCATAGTATCTTCATCACCAAATGATCGGTTAGTTGCCAGGTCATGAGGCGTTCCCTCTCAGCACTGATCAAGGGTATGAGGTGCTCAAAGAAGAGGCTCTGATAGTCTTCCGGAGTTAGTAGGCGCTGAGTGAGGAGGAACAGGTCTTGTAGAATCCTGCCCAGGGCTCTGAGCATACCGGGATAGTCTATTCGGGCTATCTTGATTTTATCAAAGAAGACATTTCCCTCTGGGTGGACTACTAGCCCTGTGAGAGGGGAGCGAGGACCAATCTGTGTTTTGAATATCTTGACAATTTCTTCCCAATTATCAAGGC
>CBDVBC010000195.1:0-4226 GCA_965372125.1 Candidatus Hermodarchaeota archaeon
TAAAATATCTGAAGGGTAGAGCCTGGTTTAACGGTATCGAGTTTGAACCATTAGGTGCTATGTCTGGCGATGCGGGCGAGATACCCCTAGGTTTCGTCCCCTCAGTGAGTGGTGACGTGTCCGAGTTCATAATACACGCTGGTTTCAATCAACTAACCTTCCTCATACAACTAGACCTTCCCGACAGTATGCTAGTTGACCAGGTGGAAGACACAGACAGTTTCACTAATACACTGTCTGTACAACCCCCGTTATTCTACGTGGATAATATACTCAAAGACTTCCAAAGTAAAGCCAGTAACCCCTACAAAACATACAACGAATACACCTTCGCCACGTTGGGAGTAGAGCACGGAACCATCATCCTCTACGGGCACCACGAGGGCGACTGGTGGTCAGCGGGCGACCCCGACGACTGGCCCGAAGGACTGTTGGGCCTCGCAACGGACGGGTCAGGCTTCCGCTCTGGTCCGACGACGGACCCACTCCCGAGCGCGGGTTACTCCTTCATCATGAATATGCTAGAAGGACCCATAAGGGAGTTCGACGAAGCCTTCTTAGCCGCTAGAGCGTACGGCCCTTCACTGCATAGTACGGGTCTAGATGATCCGCACTATTGGGACCCTCCCGCTCCAATCAGTAAAGAGGATACAAAGGCTTTGATGACGCAGATGTTCGCCACCGCGTACCAAGCAAGGCGTTATGGTTGCAGTACCGAATCATTTACACAGACACTACATGGTAAACTACAAGATTTATTCACGGCGTGGGGAACAAATCTCCATCATCCAAACCCATATGACATAGACCCAGGAGCTACTGAAGTCGAGTATCAGCTATGGGCGAGTGGTACGTTTACTCAAACTCCATGTAATTATGACCCAGCATACGTAACTCATCAAGACGATAACGACGACTACTACATTCCCATATTCGTCTTTCAGCGCACCCAGTTCGGTAGCTCTCACTCATGGCTTCGGTGGACTGAGTGCTACCGAATATACGACGACATGACCGTCGAGAGGATGGACAATCCCAACTACCAAGAATACTGCTACCACAACCCCTTCTACACTGGCGACCCTAATGAAGACATCATCTCCCTCGCCGGCTTTATGAACGAGACGGCGGAGATATGGCAGGATTTAATGTCCGGTGCTTCGCTTGGTGGGGGATCGCAGATAAACCGAGTGTTCTCTGTGTTCGATTTCCTCGGCGGAGTGGCGAGAGACATATTTATCGACCCGATAGTAGACGGCATCCTGATGGAAGGGCTCAAGCAGCTACAGGCAATTATGTACATCAGCACCCTGCGTGAAAACAACGGCACCGACCCAGAAGAGTACGACTGGAATATGGGAACCCAATTCGACCCCCTACACATCGGCAGCTACTGGCACGGTTTCCTGAGTTTCATCGGACTGGATAACAAATACTCATTGAGCCAGGCTGGCGTGCTCCAATTGGCGGCTGAATTTGCTAGGGAGATATCGGCGGCGAAGGGGATGCCCGTTGCGTTCAGATTCGACGTGGATATAGATATATGTTCATGGATTAGGTTGGCATCCGTGCCCTTGACAGCGCCCACGCTGGCTGAATTCATCGAGGATTGCAGACAGCATGATGCCCAGTATCCAGACAACCCCGAGATGTGGTATCTGGACTGGAGACCAAGTCTCACCGACCCGCATCCCACTGGAATAGACAACCCTGACGGGCCTGGTGGTGTTGACCCTATGGGGCAGCCCACTAGCTGGCCGAGAGGGATTACAAGACATGATGACGGGTCTTTGACGGGGGTGCCTATGGCACGATTCACGACTGGTAGTGGAGAAACCACAAACCACTTCAACTACAAACCCGTATGTGAACCACCGGGCGGGTGGGGTGCCACTCTAGACCGCGCCTTACTACGCCTCGCCCAGTCGGATGGACAGTTCAACGACGGACATGTCTGGCACGAAGTTCTACAATGGTCTCCACAAACAAACTTCTGGCAATTCGACATACGTGGCGCGGGCAGCGATGGACAAGAAGAAACCACACAACTAATTTTCGGTGATCCAACCAACCCTGATGACAACGGCATGATGCACTCGGGTACACAAGGTGAACAGTGTCTCGTCCTGCAGCAACTACCCCCTGGTGGCGAGTTCCTGCCCCAATCCATAGGCCTCCTACACCGGACGATTGTAACGGTGGTTGCCTTTGCGGGGCAAACAGCGTTGATTCCTAGCGCAGTCATAGAAGTCGTCAACCAGGGCAGCCTCATGCACCCCGGCTCCGAAGCTACTGGGGTTGACGCTTACGGCGGACCCAACTGGGCGCGATGGCGCTGGGCTGTCTGGGGCGACTTGGCAACGTCCACTGGATCACTCCCTGATGCTAGCAGTCCAGGAAGCGTCACCCCGCAGGGATTCTGTATCCATGCGGGTAATAGGCACGACCCACAGTTTGCAGTCTATATAGACGAAGTGGGGGAGTTGGCGGACGGTGAAGTGGAACTGACGCGTCAAGACGGTACGCCTACAGGCATCCGCATGTCCCTAGCCACGGGTGATATAACCAGAGTGCGTATACAGTCTGGTATCTGGGTCACCGTGAGACACATGGATATTACCAGTGGAACCTGGCAGGGCGATGATGTGGACACGGTAACTGCCACTGAAGAAGTCCGCTCCACTACAGGGATATTGACGAGTCAGGGCGCAAGAGTCACACTCATAGACGTGACGCCCGCAGATATCACCAGCACACCAAGTCTACTCCAGACCCAGGTGGGGATATTACAGTCTGAAATCATGGAAGTTCAGGCACAGATACAAAATGTAGTAGGGCTAGTCGTGGGTGGCGAATATGCCGACCCCAAGGAGCTCATAGAGCTACGAATGCAACTGAGGCATCTGCGCAGACGAATGGGCTATGTCTGCGCCCTATACCGCTTGATGGCTACCGTCAGCAGCGCTAGTGAACTGAGGAAGCTTGGAATGACGGGGGAGAGAGGGATACGATACATTCTGGAGAAGTTGGGACTACAGGGTACAGGCATTGCCGCCTTACTTAAACCCACCCTTAGGTGGGGGGAGACTAATCCAACTGCTAATACAAGGCATCGAATAGCAGTTCTAGAGAAAGAGATAGACGCGCTTATCGCAGGAATCGACCCCGCGTCCCTCTGGACAGTGGACGGTAATGGAAATCCCAACGGAGCAAACCCAGACCCCCAACCCCATAGTTTGAGCGAGGAACAGGTTTCGATGGCGGTGACCGAACGCATACAAAGACTACAATACACAGTTCAACAGGAATTCACGAGGGCTATCGGTATTGAAAGTGCAAAGTATAAAGACGGTATAGAAAAACTATTGGACCTCGGCGCCACTAAACAATCACTTAGGGAAATGGTGAAGCATGCCACAACCGACACGTTCCGAGCCGGACGTGATGAAGGGGCGACGTGGGATAGGGAACAATTCTGGCATAGTACCCGCCACTCAGGAGTAATACGGCGCATGGACCACGCAACGGATTGGTTCATGATAACGATGTACGACCCGAAGATGGATGCCACAGTGCCCAGAGAACATATGGCACAATACTTCCACGGACCCTTCAGTGTCGGTAACATCCCTGAAGGGACACCGGTGAACGATGTTTACAACGCCTTACATCTAACCCTCTCAAGTATTCGTGACAAGATAACCAAATTGAGACTTTCTATTGCATCAGGAGGTATTTACGCGGGTCCGGGTCCACAAAGTATCTGGGACCAAGCGGTGACAGCGGTAGCTGAATCTCTACCCGATGGTACTACATTAAACCTTAATAATCCCGAACATCTGCAGATGGTACAGGAGGCGGTGCAGGAACGCATGGATATGCTGCAGGCTATCCAGAGTACCCTTGAAATACTTCAGTTAGCACTGGCAATATCTGGTGGACAACTAGTGGTATTCGAAATCCAGATACCAGGTATGTCCGAGCCTCGACAGGTCACTCTCGCCGAATTCCTACACGAGGAGACGATTACGATTGGTGTAGGGGACGATACGGTGGACGTTCACGGACTAGGCATGAAGCGATTAATCACTCTACTAAGGGATGGAGTGGATCCCGACACAGGAGAGCCGTTAGAAGAGGCGTTGGTGGACCTGGCGGGACAGCCCGTACTCGACCAAGACGGTAACCCAATAATAGTTCAATTGAAGGGGAACGCAATCGATAAA
>CBDVBC010000196.1:0-4184 GCA_965372125.1 Candidatus Hermodarchaeota archaeon
AATGGCATCACGGATTAAATTAAACCTGGTGTTACTGGGATAGCTCGTGCCTGACACGTAATAGTCTCGTGGGTTTCCGAGCTGGAGCCAAGAAGTCGTGTTACCCGTAACGCGTGTCAGCCCGAAGGAGGTTTCGTTGTAGTAGTCATCAAGAGTATCGATGGCTACCGAGGCTACCTCCGCAGGAGTAAAGGTGTGGGTTTTGTCTGTATACTCGACGAGAATAACAAGAAGTGTCCGGGTACCAGCGGCAACTCTCTGAGAAGCGTCAGGTTGAAAGGGCGTAGGATCGTTGTAGCCAATACGAGAAACGAAAGGGGATGGAGAAACCTCCTGCTTATCCGGTTCAGTCATAGAGGCTGGTACCGATACGAATTGAGGAGTCAATGATGGTTCTGGAGGTAACATTTCAAAGGAGTTTTTGAAGTCCTTGGGCGAAGCCACTGACGTATTTGTCCCCCCGTTTGGGGAGAAGTAGCGTGCTTCTAGTTGTGCAGTTACCCAGGGAACAGCTAATAGGCACACAAGAACGATGCACAGAAGAGCCTTTTCTTGCTTTAGGTGAATTGGATTGGAAGGGAATACCATTTCATTTCGTCCTTACGCCATCTTAGGCTAGCTATGATATAAGTTTGTGAGGAAAGCCACCGACGCTAAAGGGAAATCCCTTTCAGGTTGAATCAGTTTCCTCCCTGTCGGAGGGTTTAGACCGGAGCTGCGGAATCTTGCCGAGAATGTTCTTCAAGATGTATGCTTCCACTTGCGCCCTGTATTCCTCACCGCCGGTTTGCAGTATCTCAGCTAGCTCCTGAAACACTATATCCTTCCTAGAACGCTGCCATGGAAATCGTTTGTCTAGGTCAAAAATAATCGTAGACCCTACGCTTTCTAGCGCTGTCCCTTGCTCAAGCAATTGGTCAATGACTATTCCGATTTTCTTACTCAGGAACTCTGCTCGACCCAGCACTCGTCTAGCAGTTAGCCACACGTGAAGTTCAAGGAAGTCGATGGCTGACCGTAGCACAGGACCTATCCTAGGTTGTTTTGGAAAGGCATGGTGAATAAATCCGTACTTGGGCTTCTCGTCTATGGATACTTGTGGAGTGGGAAGTGATTCAACAAGTATCTCTTTCGCTGTTAGCCTTGACACCTCTTCCAAGGGGATTTGAACATCTTTTATGACCTGTTGAAGATTTTCAAGGACTTTCTCTAAAAGTTCTGATTCTTCGGAATTTGCCAGAAACGTTTCGTAGCGTCTAAATTTTATTAAAAGCGACGCTCGTACGCTGTCAATTAATTCATCAACGGAGTCAAGGGGGAGGCAGCGTAGGCCGCCAGCAATAGCTCGTATTGCATCGACGATTGTAGCCTCGTCGTGATCGGTTAGCCATCTGTCAATGATGGATTCGAAGTACCCTTCACCAATTTTCCGGCGCTGCCTGATCACTGCCATAATGTTCTCGCTTGCTGGTTCGACTATGCCCTTCACTACCTGGTGCAGGTTCTCCAAGCTATAGTTTTCAGTTTGCAGTTCTTTGACCAATCTGCTGTAGAGATACTCAATCCATTGACCCTCCCTAACAGCCACTCCCCGGATGTAAGAATCCACATCGGGAACTGGGTTCCCCTGGCGTTCACGTCGAGTAAATTCATCCATTATGATTGAGCAGCAGCGCTCAGCGTCGGTTAATGCTCCGTCCATCATAACTCGATAGGCAACTCTGGCTATTTCTATGTGGACGCCACATTGTTCGGCAACCTCTGATGCAGCTTCATCAGACACTCGGCGTACCTTCACTTCGAAGCTGCCAAACGTCTCCTCAAATTCACTAGCAATACGACGACTTAATCTGCGTACCTCATCTCCATTGAAAAGCCGACCCATGCTTTAGTAACTCCATTCTCGAGGTACTCTATAACACTGTCAATAAGAACCTGTGTTTAAATAAGTTTTATCAGTGTACCAGGGGCACTACTTGAACCTCTAAAAATATTTTCAGAGAAGGGAATATCCAGACCGAACATATTATAGGCTTGTCAGGGGATTTTGAAGGTGAAAAACCATGACGCGGTCCTACCCTCAAGGAGTGATCCTCCTCATCGCAATGATTGTGTTGGGGGTTGCCTCCCTGCTTGGCTTCACCTTCTTCTCCTCCTTTGGAGCCTCAGGATTCGTGCTAGCCTACCACGCTGCTGGTACCTTCATCGGAGGCGCTATCCTGCTCGGGATTGCTACATATTTTGCTCTCCGCAGCAAACCCCAGGAATACCCGGGGTCTGGTCCGAGGAGGTGGCGGGTCAAGATTTGGTGTCGCCACGCAGGCATCTATATCATCGCAATGATCTTTGTAAGCGTCTTGGTCAATATCATGACAATTCAAACTACCTCGACTTTTTTGACCTTCATTGTCGTGTTACAGATTATCAGTGCAGCCCTCACATGGCTTGGCGGCTTCCTCTCGTCTCAGTTCCCGCAAATTCCCCAACCCCAATCCTAGCTCTACTTCCGCAAGGAATTTAAAAGAGGCAGAGCAAGACTAGAACCAGGTGACTTCCTTGTTTAACAGACCTTTCCCTGAACTGATAAAAAATCTGCCACGAGCTGATGTCCCGCTCCCTGGTGTTGTTGCTTATCTCTCCCAGGGCACCGACCATCAAGTCGTCTTCTTCGAGATAGAGCCCACAGCCAAGGTCCCGCCCCACTCTCACGGCGCTCAATGGGGTGTCCTCGTCGAGGGCGAGATGTCCCTAACAATCGATGGCAATACCCAACGGCTCAAGCCGGGCGACTCCTACTTCATCCCAGAGGGCGCGACTCATTCAGGGATATTCCACCGCTTCTGCAGGGTAATCGATGTCTTCGCAGACAAGGACCGATACAAAGCAAAGTAGGGTTAAGCGCCGCCCAGTTGTTGCAGCCTCACTATTTATAGGTTAGAGCCTCTCTATTGTGTGTATTCCTGTTTTGGAGATGAACCCGGGCCTTGGTCGGATTTAGTATACGCAATCGTATCCTCGCAGCCTTCCTCATCCTTCTTCTTATCCCAACCTCTTTTCTCGTACTCTTTAACATCGGGTCGATAGTAGACCTGTCCAACCGCAACGCGGCACAGGCTGCAGATGCCTTACTAGCCGAAGAGCTCGACTACCTCCAGAGCATAGCTAACAACGAATCCTCCCGAATAGACGAGTTCTTCGCCCAGATCGAAGCCGAGGTCACCATGCTCGACCTCTACGCAGAACAGCTCTTCAACGATGAAGTCAACATAACGCCCTACCTGAGTTACTGGTGGGATGACGCAGAGGAATTCGCCAAGACAGGACGGACCATACCGGGTCAGTACTATGACCCAAATTATGATTCTGATATCTCCTTCGACTGCTCCTGCTATTATCTCCCCCGAGACAACATCCCAGGGGTTGATTTCTTCGATTGGAGCAGCGAAGAAGAAGCCCTCCTCAACTACTCCTCCAACCTCGACTACATGTTCCAGAACCTTCACGAAGCCAACCCCAATTACATCTGGATCTACATGGCCTTCGCCGGTGGACTCTCCCTCTTCCGCAACTACCCCTACGACTCGATGGAATGGACCCAGTACGAGGGGGACGGAAATCCCGTTACCACCGCGGATGACTGGGATCCCCAAACTTGGGATTTCTATACCGGACCTGCTGGGACAACTGATAACACCGTATTCACAAGCCCATACTGGGACCCTGTAGGCTACTTGATGTCTTGCGGTCGACCATCACGATGGTCCAACAACACACTGATTGGTGTCGTGAGCGTGGACATAACCATCTCCCAGCTGAACGACAGCGTTATCGACATCGATGTTCTTGATAACGGCTACGCTTTTCTCATCGATAGCGCTGGGAATTCAATCGTCCACCCAGACCAAGGCGATGAGTCACCCACCATCACCGCCCTTGAGATGGCAGGAGCCTCAGCTTCTGAGATAAGCGCCTTCAACGTCATCAAGGGCGATATGCAGGCTGGCGGCACAGACCTCACCACGTATGAAAAGAATGGTGAAACATGGCACATCGCATATGCCCCGGTTCCAACCACAGATTACTCCTTAGCAGTTGTTGTCCCGAACGATGATATCGTTGGACCCGCTAACTTCTTGCGGAGCTCGATTCTTGCTCAGAGCAACGCCCAGATATTTCTGCTCATC
>CBDVBC010000197.1:0-4114 GCA_965372125.1 Candidatus Hermodarchaeota archaeon
GATTTTTTGGACCAACGCTGAAGACTAAGCAAGGTGCGTTGTAGAAGACATTAAAGGCTTCATCGCCGAGAGCCTCTCGGTACTTTGAAGTTGATGCGCTAGGGAATTTATCCATAAGGGCAAGAAGATTCCGCTTGCTCTCGTCAGAAAGCCGCCGCATCAAATCCCGGTTATTGATGACGATGAACCGCCATGGCTGACCATTACTCGCGCTGGGTGCCAAGCAGCTCTCCCGTATAATCTCCTTGATGAGATCCATGGGAACCTTCCTCTCCTGGAAGTCACGGATAGAACGCCTCTTCGACAACAACTCGCTGAATTCCACAAAATCACCGCCGCAAATAGTTGAGAATAAGTCAGGTAACAGCCGCGGCAGAAAAACGCTTCGAATAAAAGAGAATGGGTCACTGGGGCTTTTTTGGCGGATTAGGGCACGTCCAAAAAAGGACACAATTGGAGGGGAGAGGGAATGGATTTTCTAGGGGGGGATGGAAGTGCCGTTATCTTTCGCTAGTCCCCAGCACCCGACAATATGACTTTTCTTTTTCAGTATATTTAAACCATTCCCTAGGGGAAACAGTCATTTCATTATTTTTTAGTAAAGCGAAATCAGAATCTGATGGATTAGCCCCGATTATTCGTGCGGTGAATTAGGCTTCAAAGGGGGAGGAGATGTTCGGATGTCGCTTATAATAAGTGATGAGCGTTCGGAGAGTACTTGCGGCATCAGCTGTAGTAAAAGATATGGGGAGTCCCCCTTCGCGGAACTGTCGGCGAGCGGCAAGGTTCTCTTCAGCGAATCCTATGGCAGGGACAGCCACAAAGAAAGGTTTGTGTAAGTCACGCATGCAGTAGTTAGCCACCTCGATGATTATTCGCCAATAATCGCTGGTGTAGTCTTTCATACTCAGGTGCCGAGCCATAAATTCAATATAATGCGGCGCTGCTTCTAGGATGATTGCGTCGATGTTGTCGTCTTCTGCGACGAGGCGGAGGGCCTTGGAAGCGACATCTGGGTAGAAGTAGCTGGCGGCTAGGTCGATGGGGTTCCGGACGTTGGTGCCCACTGCCTGAACGATTTTGCTCAGGGCCTTCACCTTCTCCTTTGTTAGGTTGGGGAGTTTGAAGCCTTGGGAGACGAGGATGTCCGCGCCCACAACTCCAGCCCCTCCACTGATGGCTATGAAAGCTACCCTGTTACCCTTTGGAGGGGGACAGCGTATGAAGGCTACCATCGAGTCGATTAGGTGCTCGAAGCTGTGAACCATGGCGACCCCGGTCTGGTGGAGAAGGCCATCCCATACTTGGGCGGATCCTGCTAGGGCTGCGCTGTGGCTGGCAACGGCGCGTGCACCTTCAACTGTGTTTCCAGCCTTCCAGACAACAATGGGTTTCTTGGGTGCGGCGCTTGCGAGTGCGGAGCGGAGTTTTTGCCCATCCCTAGCTCCCTCGAGGTACATTCCGATGACCTTGGTGTGGTCATCATGGGACAGGTATTCGACGAGGTCGGAGCTGCTGATATCAATCTCGTTACCAAAGCTGAAGAACTTGCTGCAACCCTCGCCTGCTTCCTCGACGGCAAGATAAGTATCGATTGCCTTGCCACCCGACTGGGCGATGAAGCCGATTGACCCGGGGTTGGGCCTTAAATCGGGGCGGAAAGAGAAACGGGACTCCGGGCAGCACAAGCCCATACAGTTGGGTCCGAAGACCCGCATCTGACTTGCCTGGATTTTCTCTGTTATCTCGGCTTCGCGGCGTCGCCCCTCCTCAGTGCCCAGTTCGCTGAAGCCGCTAGTAAAGATTGTGACGCATTTGACGCCCTTGGCGATACATTCATCGAGGACACTAGACACGATTCTCGCGGGGACGCGGACGATGGCATAGTCGATAGGTTCTGGCACTTCGCTGAGGGACTTGTAACATTTCAATCCTAGAGCTTCATCGATATTGGGGTTAACTGGGTATAACTTGCCTGGGAAGCCGAAGTTGAGGAAGGAGCGCAGCCAGTAAAAGTTAGCTTTGGGGCTCGTGCCGATTAGGGCGACTGAACGGGCGCGAATGAATTCATCGAATTGCTTGTAGGTCTTGTCATCCATATGGCATCCCAGCTGAACCGGTAGAAGTGGAACCTACTATATTACAATTCGGTCGTCTAAACTAAGCTCAATCCTTGGAAGGAAATATGTCTGGTAGAGCCCTTTCCACTGCCTGCATGACAACTACACCGATGGCAGACCACAATGCTGTGCTTGCCAGAGTCCCTGGGAATAAGGCAACATAGGGGGTATATACCAGGAACTGTAGATAGATTGGAAGGCCAAGACCAATTATGAGTGTCGGATACAGCCATGCAAGAACCCAATGGGGGCAGGTCTTCCTGTTCATAACTAGTACACCAGCAGCTAGGTTGAGAAGGCTCCCAAGAAGGATGTCGAGAAGTCCTAGCCCTCCGAAAACATTTGCAACTGCGCATCCAAAAAAGAGCGCTAATGCCATCGGCCACCCCAGAATGTAGGGGAAGGGTAGAAGGACATCAGAAATTCGTAGATTGATTATTCCATAGCTGATTGATCCTAGAGCTATGGTAACTGCGGCATACAAAGCCGCCATTATTGCGATGACCGCAATACTCTGGGTACGATTAAGTTTTGCTTGATACATTTATAATTCACTTCGCAGCCCGGGATTTCTTTATTCGAGCGGAGCTCGGTGCGAATCCCACCCGCTCGGTTCCTTCAATCCTAATCTCAAGCTTAAAAAATTATTGGGATACCGATAAAAAATGTCTTGAACCTCCAATGATAATAAAAGGGAAGGGTGAAGGACGGGGAGGTGCAGGGTATGTGAATCCTGCTTGTGTTAGACAAAATCGCTAAGCGCCGTCAGTGGGGTACAATTTAGAATGTCAATCCACATAGAAGACAACCTTCACTTTGATGCGAAGAATGTCACCCGTAATCCTGACCATGACTGGTTTAGTGAAGTTCTGCGACCATATTATGTCATCACCGCGGATGGGCAATATTTGTTCGGCAATACCCAGCCAGGCCGACGACCCGATTGTGCCTTCTACATCCCCCCAGAAGGTTACCGGTTGGGTAAGGGACAGAAGACCTTCGACCGAGAAATTGGTTTGAGTCTCTTTGAAGTAGTACAGCGCTATCTGAAGACTTGCAAGGTTCTTGTGCTGGAGGGAATCCAAGGTGAAGCAGACTACAAGACTGGTCTTCGCGTCATCTTTAGCATCGAAAACCCCCACACCGCATATATCAGCTGGTTCGGTAAGCTGATGGTATACCCACCGGAGGAAAATATGGATGTGCAATGCTGGAATTATATTGTGCAGGAGCGGCTGCCCGATGAGGTTATCGCCGAAATCCAAAGCTTCTACCCTGAATTCAACCCAGATGAGCCCCTGACCCTATACGACCTAACCCGGATGGATAAGGATCACCGGCGCGTGATGAGCCTGCGCGTGGACTATTTCGGAGGAGCCTTCAAGAAACCGAACCTCACAATGGTCTGGAACCGCGCCGAGGCCCAAGGACTTGTCTCCTATCATGCAGGCTGCACTGAAACCCGAATTCTCAAGGGACTCTCTGGAACTGGCAAGACAACGCTCACAGTTGGTCCTCAGCTGCAACAAGATGACGCATGTCTAGGACTGCTTCTCCGTGATTCCAGTGGGCGAGTCGAGAAGGTACAGGTTATCGGGTTAGAGGCAGCCTCATACGCCAAGAGCGAAGGATTGACTTCCACAAGCCCTGAATGGGAGGGACTGATGAAGTCCAGAGAGAAGCGCCCCGATGGCACCCGCGAAGTGGTTCTCGCCCAGAACATCGACTGCGAAGGCATAGAATACAAAATGGAGGAGATAAAGGGACACCCAGTGCGTGTTCCACACCCCATCTCGGGGCAAAAAGTTGGCTCCCTTCAGTGCACCCGCTATGAGAAAGCTGGAACAACCAACGGCAGATTCATCTTCAGGTTCGATGCGCTAAACCCGGACTGGAAGCCAGGCACAGAGAAGTGGCTCAGAACCGAGATGCTTTCCTTCCGACGGTTTGACATATTTCCACCAGTCGTTCGCGTAACAGACCCAGTCATGGCC
>CBDVBC010000198.1:0-4092 GCA_965372125.1 Candidatus Hermodarchaeota archaeon
AACACCGTGAACCAGTGCTACATGAGACATTGGGGTACCGTCTGAGAAAGACTGCTTCTGGAATTCAGGAAGAGGAACCGCCCGAACCTCAGGCTGGCTTCCACCAAATCCCTGTACAAGGTATCGACCTTTGCCCAGTGCTTCTAGTGTCAGTGCACCAAATCGTTCTGCGGCTGCTTCGCTGCGTACTGGGGCGTTGACTACCGTGTCTTCATCCAACAGGAAATAGCGGCCTAGAGTGGGTCCCGCGCCACCCTCTCTGCCTCTTGACTCGGAGGAGGGAAGAACAACGCCCCGCACCAGCATCGCCACTTTCAAGCGGAGCAACTGCAATTCTATAGATTCAACTGACACAGCTAAATCGCCAACATTACTTATCAGCGTCTAGCCCACCTAAAAGTTTCCCTCTTACAATACCCCTATTGACGAAATTTATGTTCAGTCAAAAAGGGTAAAAGGGAGAATGGGAAACCCTAATCCATCATAATTCTGGGGTTTCATTATGGATCGAGAAAGCGAAGAACTGCTAAAGGAACTGTGCCCTGGTCTTGAAATCACGAAAAGTGGCAAGGCCTGGATTACACGATCAGATAAGGCTCTCGCCAAGACAACACAAAGCCGAGATCTCTACCCAGTGGTAGACCATACACGTGGCGAAGGTCCCTGGGTTTACGACCTGCAAGGTAAACAATACATTGATGTGACAGCCGGTGTGGGCGTCCGGGCCCTTGGGCTTCGGCACCCAGGAATCATCGAATACGAGCGCCGGATTCAAGGTTATATCAGGGAAGTACCTGGTCAGGATTTTGACATCCTACCACAAACTCTGCTGGCAGAAAGGTTAGCTGCTATTGCTCCAGGCACTCACGAGAAGAAGGTGTTCTTCACCACCAGCGGCGGCAGAGCAGTAGAAGCTGCTGTGAAATCCCTCATGGACACAAAGCGTCGACAACGTTTCGTAGCCTTCCGCCCATCCTTCCACGGGCGAACCGGATACAGCCTAGCTCTCACCGCAAGCAAGCATGTCCACAAAGACTACTACCCCCAAGGACTTGATGTCGTTCGTGCCCCCTACCCCTATTGTTATAGGTGCCCCTTCGGGCAGAAAGAAGGAGAATGCGACCTTGAATGCATACACTACCTCCGCGACAGCCTCCAATACGAAGGCACCGACATCGCAGGAATAGTCTTCGAACCGGTCTGCGGAGAAGGAGGTATTCTGCCAGCTCCTCCCAAGTTTGTCAGGGAACTCCGTAAAATCGCTGACGAACTCGGTGCAGGACTAGTCACAGACGAAGTCCAAGCAGGACTGGGTCGATCTGGACACTGGTGGAGCATCGAACACAGCGGCGTGACACCCGACTACATCTGCTCTGCCAAGGCTCTTGGTGTCGGCTTTGCTTTCGCCGCCTGCATCGGGCCAGACCCCATGTTCACCGAATTCGGACGCCACTCAGAAACCTTCGGCGCCGAACCCTATGTTGCCCTCCTCTCCCTCGCTCAACTGCACATCATCATCCGCGACGGAATTCTAGAGAACGTAACGAACCGAAGCAAACAACTCCTCCAAGGACTCGAGGACATCCAAGGAAGCACAAGGATTATCGGCGATGTCAGAGGCTTAGGTCTTATGTGTGGTGTGGAAATCGTTTCCAGCACCGATAAAATGAAAGATAATGTTGCTCTCCGAAACCGCCTACTGGTAAATTGTGTGAAGAAACAAGGGATTTGGATAATTGGCGCCGGGCGAAACTGCTTAAGGTTCCTACCCTCACTAAACATAACAGCTGAACAAATAGATATCATCCTGGAACGTCTAGCCAAGGCCGTCAAGGAAACAGGGTAACATAGCAGAAACTAATCAGCCTTTAGAAAATAAAGAAGAAGGAGTGCTCCTACCGCTCCACCCCTAAAACGGGTGATGGGCGGCGGCGCCCTCCAGATACCAGTGACCCTGATTGGCACCCGGTATTAATACATAGAAGCTATTAGCCTCAAGCACCTAACCGAGCTTGAACACAGTCTGGATTTTCATCAAATGCGACATGTCGCCTTTACTCTTGAGCTTTCCACTCATGAAAGCCGCTACTGCGTTGAGCTGACCGTTACAGATTGCCACCCAGTCTTCTTTTGAGACCGTTAGAACGAGGTCAGCCTTGTCGGCAGGCCCATCACCAAGTTCACACTTCTGGTCCTTAATGATGATGTGGTACTTCTGGTCACCTGTGATGTCCATCTCGATGACACAGTTCCAGCCTGCTGCTGCTGCGGGGTCAAAAGTCTTTTCCATTGCTTCTAATCCTTGACGAGGAGTTTCGATTGACATTAGTAATTCACCTGAATGGTGAGTAATTCCTACCTCTGTTTTTGTAGCCATGGCTTAAAAGATTAACTTAATGGCAGTTATTCACGCGCAAGAAGAGTATTCTAGGAGAGACTAATGCGGAATTGGCATTGAGAGTCGCCCTTAGCCATGGACTTCACGTGCTTGACGGTGACGCTAGAGCCCACTAGGGCTAGAATGAGCGCGTTGGCTATCAAGCTTTCATGGTAGCAACAGATAGTGCTGGGATAGGCAGCGGCAATATCATTATAGACGCAGTTCTTAACCTCAAGGTAATACCCATCCCTGTTCCTGCGGACCTGAGAGTAACCGCCTAAGCTATTGTAAAGTTTCGAGATGCGTTGCATCACTGATTGAAGGCTAGTAAGAGCAGCATCCACTTTCCAGGCAGCAACCAATTTGGAGGCCTGGATCTTCCCTGCCCTCTCTAGGAGTCCACCAACATGAGCAGCTCCCTCCTTCTCTATAAGCTGTTCAATTAGAACTGTGGCGAGGTGCTGGAAGTTACGAGGAGGAATGAGGATTTGCAGACCCTTATCCAACCGGAACCGGGCAGCAGGGCGACCACGGCGACCAGACCCCATGATCTGGTCAAGCTGAATGACGACGCCAAGGCCCGTAAGGCGAGTAAGGCTGTTCCTCACTGCAGTGTAGCTAAGTCCGGTTCCTTTAGAGATGAAATCGATTGTGGCAGCTGGGTGGAGTGTGACACACTCTACAATCTTCGAATCAATCTCATAACGGTCCAGTATCCGCCCAACAGCTTCTTTCGCCATAACATAATCCTCGTTTCTTCTCTTTTGAGACAGCATTTGGTTGATTATTCTTCTGCCTATGCCGCTTGCTATTATCCTAAAGAATTTTTAACTGAAATAGATATATAGCCTTTACTATTACAGCCTATTTTTCCATCTATTAAGCTATTCTTCTTTTACTATATAGCTAGGCAAGAAAGTACCAACGCTTTAGCGTGGCGACGAACTGCGCTGGGTATATATCCCTTGTTGGGAGGAGAGTACTTGGTTCCAACGGTGCGTAGGGGATTTACATCTGTGGACATCGAAACCTCCGTAATCCGCACGGGGGATCGATTCTGGTGGATGAATCAGGAAGCCTCACAGCATAATCTTCCCATATAAAGACGAAAGACATAAACAGAAAAAAAGGGGGGGAAGAGAGCTTAATTCGAGCTTCCAATAAGAGGCAGCTTTCTATCCACGAGTTCGCTGGTTCGGTTCATGAGGTTAGGGGGACGCGTTCTAGCTGGTCTAGGCAGGTCTCCACCAGCTGCTCTATGTCTAGGGTCGCCTCAGCTTCTTCCAAATCAGCAGGTCGCCCCTGGGTAGTGGGGATTGGGGGTACGGCGAAACAGGTGCCAACATCCTTTGCAGATTCTTGGTAGGTGCCTATTTTTCGGGCGAGATCCATAATTTCAGTCTTGTCGAAGCCGATGAGGGGACGGAACACAGAGAGAGGGGTTGCCTGCTGGAGTACTGTGAGGTTGGCTAGGGTCTGGGAGGCTACCTGCCCCAAGGACTCCCCGGTAACTAGGGCTACTGCTTTCTCCTTCTGGGCGAGCCTTGTGGCGATCCTGTACAACATACGTTTGCAGAGGAGGCACGTAAGCTTAGGCTGGCTTGTCCTCATGAATTTCTCAAGAATCTCACGGTAGGGTACAACAAGTAGATGGGGGTTGTGTAGAGGCTTCCACTCCGCTAGAGCCAGGGCAGTTTTTAGGGCCCGACGAC
>CBDVBC010000199.1:0-4091 GCA_965372125.1 Candidatus Hermodarchaeota archaeon
GATCAGCTTGGCAACACTCCCTTCGAAATCTCCTCACAGGAACTCTGGGTCACTAGTACAACAACAATACCGTTTGTCTCAAGCTCCATAAGCTCAACTTCAACAACAGGGTTTGTAGATTACACCGGAGGCTTCTTAGCAAAGGAGACAGCAACAGTAACTCTTGCCATCTCTGGCTGCGGTGAACCCATCACCTTCCTAATTCAGACCTGGCTGCCTTTCGGCGCAGCACATCAACAAGGCTTCACCCTCGGACACTTGCTCGTTGTCGCCATTACAATCCCCCTGACTTTCACTATCACATACCTAGTGCTTCGACGAAGACGCCGCTCTGAATGATTCCTTCAAAAGACCTCTTTGAGAATCTCGGTTCTCAAAGGGGCTCCCTCTTTCTTTTTAGCCCATAGATATTATGGCTGGTAATCAGTTCGAAGCTAGGGTTGATGGTGCTTGGGTGACGGAAACGCAGCATATCGACCAGAGAAGAACCAGTAGACAGCATAGCTGATAAGGGAGAGGAGAAGTAAGCCGGGTCCCATCCACCGATGACACCATGTCAGCGCGCAGCTGGCAAGGAGAAAGAGGATAAAAGCAATAGCTAGTTTGGAGCCTATTTGTCTCGGGATTCTCTGCCACCAGGGTTTGTCTTTAGGCTGATCGGGATTCTCTTGTTGTCTCGGACCAGGTACGCACGCAAGGGCTAATGAAAAGAAGGGGATGATTGCCACAAGATACCATTTGAAGAGACCACGAGGAAACAGGGTGTAGAACGCAAGGGAGAGGAGGAGACCAGCCGCCACAAGGTGATACCGGCGCCGCGAGGTATCCGATTCAGGGCTAAGAAGGAAGACGAAATAAATGATGAACAACACGAAAACGAGGGGCACATAGGTATACACGACTAATCCGATGACATTACGGATAGGGGCATGAAGAAACCAGAAAGAGGCATAAAGCGGAGCAGGTATGTTCCAGGGAGGAATTACATCAAAGAACAGGTAGGGCTCAGCAGGCCCAATAACAATATCAAGGTAGATTGCGGGCATGATGACAAGATAGGGTAGTGATAACACGACGAAAGTGATGATAAGGATACTAAGGGAGGCGAGGAGGGTTCGCCACCCCTTGTGATAAGCGAGGATTAGAAGGAGGGGGATAAAGATTGCTGCTACTTGTTTGACCATGCAGGCGAGGGCGAGGAAAAGGCTGGCAAGGTAGAACCGATCCTCCAATAGGAAGAGAAAACCAAGGATCATGAAAAACGTGAAAAAGGATGTGCCAAACCAGCAAAAGTCAGTCCACCAGATGGCCACGGGATTAATGAAATAGAAGAGTGCAGCTAGGCTAGCGCGGTTGGTATTATGGGTGACGCGTAAAGCGGCAAGGAAAAGAACGCCTCCTGTAAAGAGATCGAGAAAGACAATCCCCCCAACCATACTATACAAACCAGGGAGAAGATAGAAGAAAACGAGCATGTATTGGAAGAGCGGTGGATAAAGATAGCTTTGGACACCAGGAACAATCTCGTAAAGCTCTGGTGTGTAGAGAACATACCCCTGAAGGAAACGGTCCACAAAGGGTACATAGAACCAAGCCCAGTCATCGTAGTGTTCCAGAACTAGGTGGTCACCGATACCCAAGCTCACGCCATGGCTTGGGATTCCAAAGAGTGCGTAGGAGAGTTCGACGACACTAACACTCCACAAGAAAACGATGTATTTAATGAGGAAACCGATAAAGAGGCAAAAGTAGAGCATCACAAACCGCTTATCAAGGATTAAACCACTAATCCAAAGTACAATACGATGATTACGAATCCCTTTGTTTGGGGTTGAAGTTAAAATTGTCTGCTCACAAGTGGACATGCATAATTCATATCCTCTATGTTAGTATTTCCAGTAATTTGATTTATCTAATATTGTGCCCTTAGTTAACTAATAAATTAACAGGTTATTCTATTGTTGGTGGGGTACTCATGGATTGTGTGACACTCGTGAACATCTCGGTGAATAAGATTTGTAGTACATGGTCTTGAGATGACTGCGCATCATATCGAGCACGAGTTCCCTGGGGCGCCCTAGCTCCATTAGCCACCCATCTGGACCCTCATCAAGACGGATTATAAAATAAGGACTGATCTGCGTTGAGTCAGCGCCCGCAACTCACCACTCCTGTTTTCTGACAACATTCTAAATACCACAGAAAAGTGTTCTATCAGTTCCTGCAATAAATTTTATAAGATATGGTGTATCTGCACGGCATTCTCCATGAATATAGGAAGGGATGCTATGAAACCCTACAAGGAACTCACATATCACGGCAAGCTGCGAAGACTGAGGTGTGTAGCCAAGGCGGCTCTTGAGGCCTATGGATTCACTGAGGCTACACTGAAACTCATGGTTGTCGCTGGAAACCTCGTTTATCGTGTAAAGGCAAAAGATCCTTCCCCAATTGACAAAAGTCTCTACGTAGAGAATTGCTTTTCATTGAGGCTCCACTCACCCGAATACCACGACCCTGCCGCTGTTGATTCTGAGTTGGAGTGGCTCGCCGCTTTAGGTGACGAAGGGTTTCCAGTACCTGAACCAATCCTTACACAAGAAGGTAAACTGTCAGCGGAGGTTTCCGTTCCCGGGGTTCCTGGCGTGAGAAAGTGTTCCCTTCTGAGATGGGTCAAAGGGAGGATGGCCACAAAGAGGGTCCTTCCATGGCACATGAAGGCGATAGGCGGGCTCATAGCTCGACTCCACAATCACACATCCAAGTGGAAACCATCCACGGGCTTCACTCGCAGACATTATGACGCCAATGGCCTCTGGGGAGACGACACTGGAACCAACTACAGTGCAGCAGAGGTGTGGCCGAAAATACCCCGGCAGTGTTTTGGGGATTTCCAAGAGTTGACAAGGCGAGTAAAACAAGTCATGGATGAATGGGGCAAGGGACCTGATTACTTCGGCTTGATTCATGCTGACTTGGGAACAAAGGCTAACGTCCTTTTCCACAAAGGGGAGGCACATGCTATAGACTTCGACGATTCAGGATTCGGGTACTGGATATACGATTTAGCCATATCCCTCTCTGACTGGGAAGGAGAGAAAGTCTGGCCTGCATTTCGGAAAGCCCTATTGGAGGGATATACGGAGAAGCGGTCCATTCTGGAGGAACAGCTAAGTCAGTTGGAGCTGTTTCAGGCTGCAGTACGGGGACTGGAAATCTTCTGGGGAACAGCAGGTATAATGCGTGACCCGGATTCAACCTACTGGAAGGAAAGACGGGAGGAAGCCTGGAAGCATCTTAACCGTTACCTGAAAGAGACTCCAACCTAATCTTACATCTACTAGGATGGGCGGGTCACTCTCAGCTGTACCAGTTCGCAGACAGGACTACTAACCCGTTTCTTGGGGTTTACTCGGCGGTTTAGCAGTGAAGCTCAATTGCTTCGTGATGGTGGTGAACATCTCCTGGAAAATCAACAGGTAATACATTGTTTGTAGATGCCTGTCTACCATCTTGACTACGATTTCCTTGGGTAGTCCCAGTTCGGTGAGTTGCCGATACATCTTCTCAGCAGCTGGTCCGATTGATTCAACGATGTCTGAGGCATCGATGAGTTGGGGCATGACCTTGGGGAGCATCGACTGGACAGATCCTATGATCATCCCAGGATTTGGGCCACCGCGTCGTTTTGGTTTAGTATCAGTCTTTGGTTTTTCTTCGGACATAATGAATCACCACGAATAGAGGTATGAGAGGGGCTGAAATCACTTTCGGTATTCTTTTGTTAATACGAAACGCCCAATGGATTAGAAGTTATTTCAGTTTGGATGGTTGTAGTTTCCGCCGACAGATAGGGCATTTCCCATTGGTCTTCAGCCATTCGAGAAGATGTCTCCTGTGGCCTACACCTCCACAGTGGGGGCATTTCGCGTATTTCTCTTTTGGCTTAATGAACTGGTTGCAGATCATACACCGTACTAGTTCCCCTTTACATTCCGTACAGTGCTTCGGGTGGGTAGTGATTGCCGCTCCACATCCCATACAATGGAGCTCAGCAGGTGGTGTAAGGTCTCCAGGTGTGGAACCCTCCT
>CBDVBC010000200.1:0-4054 GCA_965372125.1 Candidatus Hermodarchaeota archaeon
GGTTCCTGCTTTCGTATGATATCCCAAGAAGAGCGCCACATCGGTTCTTGTGAGCCAGTTTCTTGGGAGCAGTTTGGCTCTACCTCTAGCATCGAACCGATTCCCATACATATCGAGGCGATAGAGGGTGCTTGTACAGTCACTCAACATCATCGCGTAATTCTTGATGCTGCTCTAGGAGCAGGTGGGCTTGTCACACCACTTGTGCTCCGCAAGCTAGAAGCTGACGTTACGGCTATCGGAGTGCCTCCCAGTGGGAAGGAGTATGCACAGAATATTCCCCACTCAAAGATTCAAAGTGCAGCCGCAGCTGAATGGCAACATTTTGTAAACCTCGATAATCTTAGTGCCTTGGTTCAAACAAAACACGCTGAAGTTGGCTTTGCACATGATGGCGACGCAGACCGAATCTTAGCGGTTGACGACAAGGGGCGCGTCCTAGCTGGGGATACCCTGCTTGCTCTTGTCGCTGACTACTACTTAGCAACCCGGGGTGGCAAGGTAATAGCTACAACTGTTTCGAGTTCTAGCGTCGTTGATTATGTGGCAAAGAAACATGGAGCTAGCGTAGTTCGTTGCCGAGTAGGCGACGTTTTTGTATCCAACCTTGTCAAGGAGCACAAAGCTGTACTCGGAGCCGAGCCCTCTGGGCCCTTCATTTTCCCCGAAGTCCATTATTGCCCCGATGGCCCCTTGGCTGCATGTAAGGTTTTAGAGCTCCTAGATTGGGCTAAACGTCCCCTGAGCACCCTTATTGATGAGCTACCAGAAATGCACCTCTTACGGGCCTCTGTAAAATGTCCAAATGAGGCGAAACCTGCTATTATGGATCATGTAGCAAGCACCCTTGATAGCTGGTCTGAAGTCGAGGAAGTTAGTCAGCTAGACGGAGTACGAGCTAGTTTTGATGATACGAGCTGGATACTCATTCGTCCATCAGGCACGGAGCCAGTGATTCGGATAACTGTTGAGGCTCAATCAGAACCAAGAGCAAAAGAACTCCTCAAAAAAGGGAAACAAGCCACACAGCTAGGGATTCCCTAGGAACGTCGCTTCTCCTCAACACAAGTCTGCTTGAGCCGCAAGTGCGTATTATCTGGAACATCCTTTTCCACTACAATTCCTGGGTCAATCCAGCTATTGTAACCAATTGTACGACCAGGCAACACAACTGCATTACATCCGATTTTAGACTTGCCCCCGACAACCGCGCCGAACTTGTCTGTACGAGTGGATGTTAATTTTCCTCTAAGCATCACCTTGACTGTCGCGCCATCAAATCGGTAGTTTGAAAGAACCACCCCAGCGCCGATATCTGCTTCATGGCCAAGTATGCTGTCACCTACGAAGGCAAGATGTCCTATACTACTGCCTGGCATCAACACTGAATTTCGAACTTCGCATGCAAAGCCCACACTGACACTTTGGTCTAAGACTGCGTGGTCTCGCAAGAGCGCATTATTCCCCACCACTGCATCTTTACCAACATAGACAGGGCCCACTAGACTTGCTCCCGGGAAAACTCGTGCTCTTGGACCAATCCACACTTCTCCTGAAAGATGAGCTGCCTTGCTCACTTTTGCTGTTGAATCGATAACACCACCTAAAGGTGAACCCTTACTCTGCTGCTGAAGTCGTTCAAACAGGATTGGTGTAGCTTCCAAGATGTTCCAGGTGCGGCCAACATCCACCCAGGAATCACTAGAGTGGCTCCCGAAAACTGTGTGTCCATCGTCGATTAGATGTTGAATCCCAACTTCGAGGTCCTTTGTCTTTCTAATGGTGTCAAAAATCGCCTCAGTGAATATGTATACACCCGCTACTGCTAGGTTGCTGGGCTCTGTGCCTGGCGCAGGCTTTTCTACAATCTTGGTGATTTTATCACCCTCCAAGGCAACAACACCGAATTGACTCGGGTTTGGAACTTCAAAGAGCGAAAGCGCCATATCACTCGTCCCAGCTGCCTTGATAGCGTCCTTGAAGCGTTGAGCTGTAGTGATGATATCGCAGTCGGTCATTAGGAACCGGTCGTCACCTGATAGTTCCTTCTCTGCTGATAATACCGCGTCGTACTCGCCCTTAGGTTTCTCTTGAATAGCATAGCTAATCTGGACACCAAGCCTTTCCCCGTCACCAAAGTACTGTTTAATCTGTTCTTGAAGGTGACTTACCACCAATACTATTTCTTTGGTTCCTATCTCCCGTAGCGTGTCAATTACGTGGTGGAGCATAGGCTTGCCCAGCAATGGTAACATTGCTTTAGGATGGGACTGGGTTAACGGGTGAAGTCGTGTCCCAAAACCCGCTGCTAATACTAATGCTTTCATTTCTTACTTCCACTTCCAAACAGGTCCACTTGGACTGTCCTCTAGGACAATACCCAACTCTAGTAATCGCGCACGAATACTGTCTGCTGTCTTCCAGTCCTTCTGTTTTCGCACCCCTTCCCGCACTTCAATTAACAGTTCAATCAATCCTTCTGTCGCAGCAGGCTCCCCTGAAGCTGTCTCAAGTACTGTTATCCTCTTCCGATACAATCCCAGCACCTCGCCATAAGCATCCAGCGTCTCAAAGACTTCCCTTAGCGTCCCCGCGGTCGCCGTCTCGCCTCCTGCGAGTGTCGAATTGAGCCGAGACAAGAATTGACCAAGACTTGCCAGTGCAATAGGCGTGTTGAAATCGTCATCCATAGCTTCTTCAAATTCCTTCCGCAACTGGATTAATGCTTCCCACAATTCCTCATCAGTAGATCCTGGTTTAGATGGGGTCGAGCTTTCGGTAATGTATGATTCCTTTAACCGACGCACCAACAAATCTATTGAGTTATGGATGTGATTTAGTCTAGCCTTTGCCTCCTCTAACTGCTGGTCACTGAAATCTATTGGGCTCCGATAATGAGAGGAAACGAGGAAGAGGCGGACGACCTCCGGGTCATATTTTACTGTAATCTCCCGAATTGTGAAAAAGTTACCCAGCGATTTTGACATCTTCTCCTCATTCACTGTGAGGAATCCATTATGGACCCAATAATGAACAAAGGGCTTTCCTGTCAACACTTCTGCTTGAGCGACTTCGTTTGTATGATGCGGGAAAACTAGGTCCAGTCCTCCTCCATGAATGTCTAGGGCATCCCCCAGATATTTTGTTGACATGACAGAGCACTCTATATGCCATCCAGGTCGCCCTTTGCCCCATGGCGACTCCCAAAAAGGCTCATCAGGCTTCATAGCTTTCCAGAGAGCAAAGTCCTCAGGACGCTCCTTCTCACTTGATTCCGCTGTCTCCGCTTCTTGTTGAAGATCCTTCTGGCTACGACCGGATAACTTGCCGTATCCCTTGAATTTAGCGACGCGGAAGTATACGCTGCTGTTCGCCTCGTAAGCATAGCCTTTCTCGATGAGCTGTTGGATATTTTCAATCATTTCAGGGATATGCTCAGTAGCGACTGGATAAATAGTAGCACGTTTCACGAATAGCTGGTCAAAATCTTCAAAATATTCCTTGATATATTTGGCTGCTAACTCGGAAGTCTTTACACCCTGTTCTTGAGCACGCTTTATCATTTTGTCGTCGATATCGGTGAAATTCTGAATGTACCTGACTTTGTATCCTTTGAATTCAAGGTAGCGACGAATTAGATCAAACGCCACGATAGATCGGGCATGTCCAAGATGAGACGAGTCATATACGGTTGGCCCACAGACATACATTCGCACTCTGCCTTCTTCTATGGGCTTAAACGGCTCCTTCTTCTTGGTAAGCGTGTTGTAGATGACCAGCATAGTGGGTTCACGTCTCAAAAAGTCGTGAACTCCATAAAAATCTGTCTTTTGGCTATTGACGTGCTAGTTTTGCTGCCTTTAGCACAGTACGAGCAAGTGATGCCTTTCGACGCAGCGATGTCATCATCGTCTGTTTCACAACTGCTTGGATGCCCATCGCTTCAACCGATGACGCTAGCTCCCGATCTTGAAGGTCGATGACAAGAACGTCAAGGAAATCACGATATAATTCTGCAACCCCTCGCGGCGACACTTCTACTCCTTGGGCAGCC
>CBDVBC010000201.1:0-4050 GCA_965372125.1 Candidatus Hermodarchaeota archaeon
TGTAATGCCACTCTCCTTCAAGGAGATGACTATGTCTTCAGTCTAGCTAGGGCTTTTGGACGAACAACCCCGCTGACCCTTACCGGTAATGGAACAATCACAATACAGGCACCTTTTGACCGAATGGTCCTTAACGGGACGCCCAGTCACCTTTACCCCGGGGTTACGTTTCCACAATTCCCCATTGGCGAAGATTACTATTATCTCAACGAGACTGATCAAGATTTCGACTTGACAATCAGGTTCCGTCAATCAACTGGTGGGCTAGACATCATACGCGAAGTGAGTAGCAGTAGCATCGCCCGCGGACAAACAGTAGTAATCAATGTCACATTCGTCAATACGGGTACACGCCCACTCCATGACATCTATGTCGATGACCTCAGCAGCCTCCTATCTGGTGCCTTTGCTCTAGTTAGTGGCAGCGCTTCACTTGTCCATCCTTATCTTGCTGGTGGCGAATCAGTTTCGATGCAATATGTACTGGTAGCACTGCAGCAGGGAGTATTCCTAGTTGACGGAGCTGAAATCACTGCTACAGACGTTTTAGATAACGAGTATTTCCGCTCAACATCAACCGTCACTATAACTGTTGGTGCTGGTCTTCTATCTAGTGAAGTAACCCTAATAATCATCGCAGTTGGTTTCGTAGCTCTAATCATCGTAATCCTTCTAGTCAGGTGGCGCCTCCGAAGATAGGTCAAAATCACCCATTCTAATTAGGTGAAATGTGAAACACGCCATAGGCAAAGCGCTAAAAGCAGAGAAGCCGCCATTCCCCCTTAAAGGCGGTCCATTGACAATGACAAAACAAGACTCTGAAGGCTACCTAGGCTCAGTTCGTACATCGATGGAAAAAGCAGGCGTTAAAGTCGGTGATCGAGTTCGCATCGAAACATCACAGAGCACCTTTGAAGGAATCATAATCCCCCGGGCAGAAATCGGTTCGGACGACCAACACCTAGTTGTGAAACTTGACAATGGCTATAATCTCGGTATCCGTGTCAAACACATTAAGCGGCTTGAACGCGTCGCTGAAGGTGCATCAGTAAAACCTGAGCTCCCAACAACTTCCCCCAAGACTAAGCGTGGATTGCCCTGGGTCAGTATCCTTTCTACCGGAGGGACCATCGCTAGTCGTGTGGACTATCACACCGGTGCTGTTAATCCTGCTCTGAGCGCTGAAGACTTGTACACAGTTGTCCCAGAGCTTGGGGACTTGGCAAACATTCGAGCGGAAGTCTTGTTCAGTCTTTTGAGCGAGGACATTCAGCCCAGCCACTGGAGCGTACTGGCTAAACGCGTCGCAGAGCATCTTTCAGAGTCAGAAGGAGTGGTTGTAGCTCATGGCACAGATACCCTTGGATATACATCTGCTGCGCTTAGTTTCGCTCTGCAGGATTTACCCAGCCCAGTTGTACTTACTGGAGCCCAGCGATCTTCCGACCGACCTTCCTCGGATGCAGCGCTCAACCTGACCGCAGCTGTTACCGCGGCATCACGGGGACCCTTCGCTGAAGTTGTCGTAGCCATGCACCGCACACCAGATGACACAAGTATTGCCCTACACCGAGGCACAAAAGTACGTAAGTGTCACACTAGTCGCCGTGATGCTTTTCAAACGGTAAACGCTGATCTTCTTGGTGAGGTTAGAAATGGGCAAGTCCACATGCTAACAAAGCCCCCCGGTTATCGTCCGCGAGATTCTAAACGCCAGCTGCGGTTACAACCGAAATTCGACTCGAAAGTTGCTCTTCTCAAGTCTACTCCTGGAATGATGGGTGACCTTCTTGACGCCCTCATTGACAAGAGTTATCATGGAATCGTCATCGAAGGCACTGGGTTAGGTCATGCACCCCAATCTCTTCTTCCTTCTGTTGAACGTGCCCAAGAGGAGGGCATCCCCCTTGTGATGAGTTCACAGTGTATCTGGGGGCGAGTACAGATGCGAGTCTACAGGACTGGTGTAGAACTAGTTCAACGGGGAGTCATCCCAGTGGAGGATATGCTGCCTGAAACCGCCTATGTAAAACTGATGTGGGTGCTTGGTCAAACCCAATCCATCAACGAAATCAAGGAACACATGTTAAGAAACATTGCAGGAGAAATCACCGATAGCACAAGGCGAAGCCATTTCCAGGAGAAAGTGAATGAATGACCAAAATCGACTATGAAAAAGCAGGTCTTCTCGTAGGTCTCGAAATCCATCAACAGCTTGACACTAAAACTAAGCTGTTCTGTAATTGTCCTACTGTTATTAGAGAGGATAAACCGCATTTTGTCTTTCTGCGGCGATTAAGACCAACACAAAGTGAGCTAGGGGAGATAGACCCAGCAGCGCTCTTCGAATTCCAGAAAGGCAGAGTTCACATCTACGAAAACTATGACGACTCGATATGTCTTGTAGAACAGGATGAGGAACCCCCACACCCACTTGATTCAGAAGCAGTGGACATCGCTCTAGAACTTGCTCTCCTCTTAAATTCGCAACCTGTCGACGAAATCCAAGTCATGCGTAAGATAGTCATTGATGGCTCCAACACCACCGGTTTCCAACGCACCCTAGTTATCGCCTTTGGTGGGGCTCTACAATTAGAAGGGAAGACTATTCCCATCCAAGCCATTTGTCTAGAGGAGGACGCAGCCCGTAAAATAGGGGAGGAGAATAACCAAATTCACTGGCGACTGGATCGCCTTGGTATCCCCTTAATTGAAATCGCTACAGGTCCTGCTATGAAGAAACCTGAAGAAGCAGAAGCCGTAGCGCTGCGTCTAGGCCAAATCCTACGCGTGACGGGAAAGGTAAAACGAGGACTAGGAACAATTCGTCAAGACATCAACGTCTCCATCAAAGGAGGCGCAATTATTGAAATCAAAGGTGTTCAGAAACTCAACCTCATCAATGACGTCGTTGAGTATGAGGTTCAAAGGCAGCTGGCCCTTCTTGCGATTCGCGACGAACTACGTCAACGAGGAATCAAAGCAAGCAATATAAAATCCAATGTTCACGATGTCACATCAGTGTTCCAGAGATGTACAAGCAAAGTTATCAAAGGCGCGTTGAAGCGCAAAGAGGGGATCTTCGCTCTTGTACTACCTGGATTTGCAGGCTTAGTTGGTCGTGAACTACAGCCGGGTCGCCGTCTAGGAACAGAGTTTGCTGACTATGCACGCTTCTGGGGCGGCGTCAAGGGGCTTTTTCACACTGATGAATTACCGAAATACGGAATTAAAGCAGAGGAGGTCGAAAAGTTAAGGACTCTTCTGAAAGTAAGCCAAGTGGATGCTGTCATCTTGGTAGCATCAAAGGAGGAACAAGCAAAGGCGGCGCTAAAGGCTGTAGCTAATCGTGCCAAGGAGGCACTCAAGGGAGTACCAGTAGAGACACGAGGACCATTACAAGATGGGACTACAAAATTCGCAAGACCTCGACCAGGTGCAGCTCGGATGTACCCTGAAACCGACGTAGCACCTGTAACAATTACAGAAAAAAGGTTGGGAAGAATCCGGAAGCATCTCCCAGAAATGCCCGAGCAAAAGCTGCAGAAGTTCCGAGAAGTCTTTGGACTGAGCAACGAACTTGCTCAAGTCATGATCCGTTCGCTGCGAATAGATCTCTTTGAAGAAATAGCAGTCAAGCACACCGAAGTGGCAGTTACAGCCGCTGCTACACTTGAGTCAATGTGGCGAAGCTTGGACCGGGATGGAGTTGAGGTCGAGAAAATACCTGAAGAACAGATTCTGATACTCTTTGACAGGTTAGTCGAGGGAAGATTTGCCAAGGAGGCAATCCCTGAAATACTTACATGGTTAGCTAGCAATCCCAGCCAAACTGTTGATGAGGCCACCCAAGCCTTGAACTTGGGCGGAATAACCCGAGAGGAATTAGCAGTGATAATAGACAAGATTGTAGAAGAGAATCAATCAATGGTTACAGAACGCAAGGAACGTGCAGTAGGCCCATTGATGGGACTTGTGATGAAGCAGGCAAGAGGTAGGGTCGACGGGAAAGTAGTCAGTGAACTCCTCATTGCGGCTATTCAGAAGCAC
>CBDVBC010000202.1:0-4024 GCA_965372125.1 Candidatus Hermodarchaeota archaeon
AAGTAGACCATTTACGTTCCCAACGGACAAGATGCCGATTAAAGTACTACCACCGAGAATCGTAACGTTTGGTGCCATCTCGAAAAGGGCTTCGAATGCGCGTTGTGTTGATTCACTGCTCGCTGCTTGGAGTAGCCAATAATCCGTGACAAGGCAGAACGCGCCAATATTTGAGCTACCACTGAAATCGAGACGCTGAACCTTCCCCATCATTGAACCAGGCCACGCATTAAAAGTAGAGCAAAAAGGTATCCACTTCTACTATTGTCCTTCTACTAAATAGACTCGGACTATTCCTTCTTTGTCCTTCGTTGTTCTAACCCGAACTCGCCGTGGAGGTTTCTCAATCCCCCGCGCCCACAAATATTCGTTAAGTAATGGGTCAATAATTAAATCCGCTTCTTCTTCAGGCTTCATGTGCCTGATTATGAACACGCGAACCATCTTGATCGCCCGTTTCGCACGTTTCTTACGCACTGTTTCGTAGACTTTTCCGAGTGGGATGGTGTAAAGCCGCTCAACGACTACATCCTCCGCCACATCAGGAGTTGCCCCAGCAGGACCCGTAAATGATTCTTCGCTTGACATACTCAAGTGTACTCCTCTATGGTTTTAGTTTTGAACGCCGCCACTGCCTGCGTTTCGGGTGAGTGCGAACCTTACCCGCAGTCTTGACCATAATCCAGGTCGGCACACTGACATTTGATTTGAGTGCTCGTGCTAAACGAAGTTTCTTACCGAGAGGCTTGTTTCGTGCCATTACTCTTCAAAGCTCCTTAGAGAACATCTTTTGATTAACATATATGTGCGATTTTCTAATGTTTGAATTGGACCTTAGGTTCACGTTGGCGCGCACGTACTTGGGCCAACATTTGTTTTAGTTGTCTATCTGATAAAGGAATGGATGGCATCCGTTTCATCTGTGCTAGGCGAATCAACTCGTTTTCTAACTGCTCTGCAAAGGCGGGTTTCACCATTCTGAGATTCACCAGTCGTGCTCGAGCCTCTGGTGTTAGAATCTGACGTAGAGCAGCTTCCCGTTGTCTTCGAAGATCCTCCTGCGCTGCTACAGTTTGTTGCTCTTCCACTGCTGCGCGCTGGAGTTCCGCCATCTTCCGCCGCCGAATTTGCTCCATTTCCTCGTCACTCATGGAATTACCCTCCTAACAACTATTAACTTGCATCCTGAGCTAGAGTCATATGCGCCAATCGATCAAGGAAGGACCGCCCCTTGCTGGACAACACCCGTCCTCCACCTTTCTCCAGCGTTACCAACCCTGCTCTTTCCAGCTGTTGAAGAGCCTTTCTAATAATCGAGCCGCTACCCCGCGCAAAATGGTTGGGACGAACACCGCGCCTATTTTTTCCGCCATACGCTGTGCGAAGCCTCATAACACCGGATTTACCCTTCACATAAAGGCGGCGGAGAATAGATGCACACCGGATGTACCACCAATCAGGGTTGGTTGGAGGTCTCTCCTTGTGGATACCTGTCTTAACGTAGCCCGCCCATTTAGGCGGCTTTACCTCTTTCGCCTTTTTTAGCTCCTCGGCAATCCGAGGAATTAGTTTATCCGCAGCAATATCGTAGACGGTAGACACTGTAAAGACCTCACAGATGCAATTGAATGCAAATTCACCGACAGGTTGGCTCACGGTAGGCGGAGAGCCCTATAAAATTCTTTCGCGGTCTAACTTCAGAACCACAGAGTTAACGTGACAAAACAACAACCAATCCACGCCGTCCACGCGCATTGCAGGAAGTTCGAGCCACTAACTCGGTTATTAAATCGTTCAGAGTACCATCCAATACAGCTGAGGGCAGCACACGCACTTTAATCAGCCGCTTGCGCTTCAGCTGACGCTTAACCTCCTCTATAACCGATTCATTCACCCCAGCCTTTCCGATTCGGACACTTGGTTTCTCTTCAGCCCAAACCCTTCCTAGTTCGCTTCTATCCTTTACCATCTACAGCCACCTGTTCTACACTAAGCTTGTACTCTTCGCTTCTTGCGTCTCCAGACAAGTTTACTCCGATGCCCACACGAACACGTTACTATAAGTGAACTGTTTCTGCCAGCTCGGCGCAAACGCACACGGCTGTTTACACCAAATTGATATGGCGTTGCACACCGACGGCAGAATCGGTAACGAAATTCATCTGGTAGACGAACCCGTGTCCGCATCACAATGCGCTGCACCATTCGAATATAATGTTTCGCCAGCGCTGGCTCTGTACACTTTACCTCCTCCGCAAGCTCGATTAACATCCGTAGACGTCGCTGAACCAACCTACGCCACTTTCTTACTCCACGGAACCGTCCCACTTCACCCACCCACACCATTAGAAATCATAAGAAGGGGAATATGGTGCGCTGACCGGGATTCGAACCCGGGCGCCCAGCGTGGCAGGCTAGAATCATACCACTAGATTATCAGCGCAAACCTTGGAAATGCTTTGAAGTGTTGTCCATTTAAATCATTGCCCGATTGCGAAATCATAGCCGCTACTCGCGAGTCATTTGTGGAAAAGTTTAAGGCACAGGAGGACAGGTTGCGTTTTAAGCGGCCGTGGTCTAGCGGTTTATGATTTCGGCCTTCCACGCCGATGTCCCGGGTTCGAATGCTGGACATATCCCGTGTCGAGCCGAAGATCCCGGCGGCCGCACCATATTTCTTACTAAAACGGCGGGCGGGAAAGTGTCCATCCTTCTCTTCAGAAGACTCCTAGTATATGTCCCTGTACTATGGCGAGATTATTGTCGGAAGCGCAGGAGTTTAGTCAATGATTAGTATCTAATTTATTTATGTATTGACATAATAAATATAGTAATTATTATACATATAAAATAGAGATGAAGATTGCTCTCCATTATCCACAAAATAATACCCGGAGCCTCCAGTGGAAACGAGGGGGTTTGCCATCCTTGGCTACCACCAGTTTCGTCTGTGCGCGGAACGCGTCAAAATAGTCACGAATGAAATAGAACACTACGATACTCAATTCACGGAGATCTTCATCGAGCCAGCCCAACACTTCAAAGCATTAACATTATGGGCATTCGTCGTTATTATAGACCATTTTTCCTTCACCCTCACCCACCCAATACAATTCCCATGAATTCCCTAAGACGCCAAGGATTGGGAGACACGCGTGATGAAAACAAGTCAATAACTAGCTGCCCTAATAGAAAAGCTGGAAACCGACCTCCAAGCCATCCAAGATAACCCATCACCACCCTCAATCTGAGCACTATTGGTGAAAACACTCCGCTAGAACGAGTGCACACAACTAATAGGAAAACTTAAGGCACAAACCCCGCAACTGCCAATAAGAAGGGGCCGGTAGTCTAGCTTTCCAAGAAGACCTCCTTCTCGGACTAGAAGGTTATGACGTCGCCCTGACACGGCGGAGGTCGAGCGTTCAAATCGCTCCCGGCCCACCACCTCTTCCATTTCTCCACACTCCTTGACCGTGAAATCTCATCAAACTATCTCTTTGAATTCTTAGTTGAAGAACTGTTCAAGGGAAAACCCTTAAATCAATGCGGAACTGAATCTTTCCGAGATGCCGACGTAGCTTAGCCCGGGAGTAGCTTTGACAATAGTCAACGCCAAAACCCGAGAGCGCGGGACTGAAGATCCCGTCGTCGCTGGTTCAAATCCGGCCGTCGGCACCACTCTTTCTTCTGATATTATGGAATACTATAGTGCTATCGTTTGAATAGCCACTCAACCAAGATTACCAAACCAAGAGCTGTAATCGCACCACTAGTATTAGCGAGGATGTATTTAACCAAATAAGAGGGTTGAGTGATTGGGGTGGCGAAGAACCATAATGCATAAACAAGACCCCATACGGCGAGGACGAGGGCAGCGGCGACAAAGAGGTTTGCGAAGCCTCCGAGAAACTGAAGTTTGGGGCTTGCGGTAGGAGTTTGCGTTTTTCTACGTTGAGGTGAACGAAAAGAAGAGATGGTTTCAGCAAGGGCCACGGAGCTGCCAACTTGACCGAGGACAACG
>CBDVBC010000203.1:0-4003 GCA_965372125.1 Candidatus Hermodarchaeota archaeon
CCGCTGGCTCGGAGGGTGGGTCCGGTGGCGCAGAGTTTCTTGGCGATGTCTGGTTTGAGGATTCCTACGCCTAGGGCGCGGTCGAGGATTGTTTTTTCCTTGAGTATTATCTTGACGTAGAATTTGACGCGCTCTTCGATTATCTTCATCCGTTTGTCGATGGAGGCGTACCAGTCCTTGGGGATGTCGTGGCGTACTCCGCCTATGACGTTGTTGGCGTAGTTTACCCGGTTTCCTGTGATTTCCTCGATTATGTCCATGCAGAGTTCGCGGTCACGCCAGGAGTAATGGAACAAAGTATCCCAGCCGATTTCGTGGCCTGCGACGCCGAGCCAGAGGATGTGAGAATGGATTCGGTTGAGTTCGTTTACGATTCCTCGAATGTAGAGTCCACGTTTCGGTACGTCCAGATCGAGTAGCTCCTCTACGACTTGTACGTATGTTGTTGTGTGGGCTTGGCTGCAGATTCCGCAGATCCGTTCTGCTAGGTAGATGTTCTGGATGTAGCTGCGGCTTTCGAAGGCTTTTTCGATGCCTCGGTGGACGTAGCCTATTCGGTAGTCGACGTCGGTTACGATTTCACCATCAAGAGTGATTGTGAAGCTCTCCGGTTCCTTGAGGGCTGGGTGCTGGGGACCTAGGGGGATTGTTAAGGTTTTTTCCGTCATGGCGGGTTCCCACGCATTATTCTGTAGAATGACAAGTCTCTATCTTATGCCCCTAAAATCTCTTTGGTTTTATCAAATTCTCGGGGGACTTGGTATTTGAAATAAATTTTCTTTTCTTTCTTGTGATTTGTATTTCAGGCTAGGATTTGCTAAACGATTAAATTGTAGGAACTCGGTAGATAGGTTAAACCTGGGAGTCGTTATTGTGAAGGAACTGACGCCTAAACAACTTCGTGTGGTATGTAGAGTCGGAGATCTTAAGTGTAAGACAAGCGCCGATTTCGTCCCTCTAAAGGATATTGTCGGACAGAAGCGGGCTTTGCGAGCCTTATCGTTTGGCTTGGAAATAGGAGACCATGGTTTCAACATCTATGTTAGTGGAGCTCATGGAACAGGGCGAACCACGGCTGTTACGCGGTATCTTAACGAGATTGCTGCAAAGGATTCTGCCCCCTCTGATGTTCTGTATGTGTCAAACTTTAGTGACCCGTATCAACCCAAGGCGTTGATGTTGTCAGCAGGCAAGGGTAAGGAGCTGGTTGTTGATCTTGACAACTTTATCGAGGCGGCGCGGAACTCGATTACGAAGATGCTGGAAAGCGAAGAGTTTGCAAATTCCCGCGAGGATAGACGTAGTCAATATGAGCGGGTGCGTAATGATATTCTTACTAAGATGCAGGAGAAAGCTCAAAAAGCTGGGTTTGCTCTTCGAGGCACACAGACTGGGCTTCAAATAGTACCGATGATAGAGGGTGAGGAGGTAAAGCGTTCACAAGTAGCCAAGATGTCTGCTGAGGATAGGGAGAGCATTGAGAACCGTCGTGAGGCCCTTGAAACTGAGCTCCGCAAGCTTTTCAGGACACTTCAGACCCTAGAGCGTGAATTTGTTAAAGTGCTAAGAAAGATGGAGGAAGACTCTGTCCGCTTTACTCTGAATCCGATTATCGACGATTTCTTGGATGAGTATTCAAACTATCCTGAGGTTAGCGAGTTCATCCATGACATTGCCAAGGATCTTACTGAGAATCTCAGCGTTTTTATGGGGCGGCAGGAAGGTAAAGTTACTGTTCCTCCTCAACAACAGCCAAGGAGAATTTCTCAAGAGGAGTTTTCAAAACGCTATCGTGCGAACCTTATTGTTGATAATTCCGAACAGGAGGGTGCGCCAGTCCTAATTATCACTAACCCAACTTATTCCAATCTGTTTGGTCGAATAGAAAAGGAGCCCCGTTTTGGCACCCTCTTTACGGACTTTTCAATGATTCGTCCAGGAGCCCTTCACAAGGTGAATGGCGGTTACTTGGTGGTTCCTATTCGAGAACTGCTCACCTCGCCTCTTTCTTATTCGGCTCTTAAGAGAGCGTTACAAAATAATCATATTGTCATAGAAGAGCCAGCGGAGCAGGTCGGGTTCCTATCAATGAAAACCTTACGCCCAGAACCGATTCCGCTGAAAATTAAGGTTGTTATAATAGGTGATCCCTTCATTTACCAACAGCTCTACATTCTGGATCCGGATTTTCGTGAACTCTTCAAGGTTAAAGCCGATTTTGATACAAGTATGGACCGCACTGGAAAGAACATCCTCCTCTATTGCCAATTTATCCGGTCTCTCACACAAAAGGAGGAACTACGTGAACTCGCAGCAGAGGCCATTGCTGAAGTTGTTGACTATAGTTCTCGCCTAGCTGAGAACCAGACCAAACTATCGGTTCATTTCGGTGTCATCGCTGACGTTATACGAGAGGCTAATTATTACGCGAAAGGGGACCGTAAACGACTCATCGAACGAAAACACATCATCCAGGCGTTAGAGGCGCGGCTCTACCGCTCCAACTTGCTGGAGGAGAAGATACGGGAACTCATCCAAAAAGAGGTAATTCTCATCTCCTTTACGGGTGAGGTGGTTGGTCAGATTAACGGGCTTTCCGTCCTTTCTCTTGGCGATTTTGCCTTCGGTCGTCCTTCCCGGGTTACTGCTAGTGTAGCGCCAGGGCGTGGTCGGGTCATCGACATTGAACGAGAAGCTGGAATGGGTGGAAACATCCATCATAAAGGTGTTCATATTCTGAGTGGATACCTCTCTGAGAAGTTTGGTCGCGATAAGCCCCTAAGCCTTTCAGCCCGTTTGGTCTTCGAGCAAAGCTACTCAGGCATCGAAGGAGATAGTGCCAGTAGCACTGAACTCTATGCACTTCTCTCTGCCTTGTCTGGTGTGCCCATCCAGCAACGCTTCGCAGTGACAGGATCTGTCAACCAACACGGCGAGGTTCAAGCAATTGGTGGAGTCAACGAGAAAATTGAAGGCTACTTCGCAGTGTGTAAAGTAATGGGTTTAACAGGTGATCAGGGGGTTCTCATTCCTAAGTCAAACATGCGGAACCTCATGTTGAAGGAGGAGGTTGTAAAGGCGGTGGAAGCAGGCAAATTCCACATATTTACTGTTGAAAGCATTGATGAAGGCATTGCGCTTCTCACTGGGATGTCTGCTAGTAAAATCAATGCTTTAGCGGATAAGCGGTTACAAGAAATGGCAAATACCATGCGCGATTACAGTATTCCACCCACATAAGCCGGTCTTTTAGATGCACGCCACAATGACTTTAAGGAAAAAGAGACCCAATGGGGAAAGGGATGTCACCAAAAGGCGATACCGTACCAGAACAGGAAGATGAATTCCAGCCCCATGGCCAACTACTTTCCAATCTTGTTTCTGATTTAGGAGCAGATCCCACAAACGGAATCTCCAGCCTGAATGCTGAAGCGCGTTTCGCATCCTACGGTCCCAATTCGCTCCCCCGTATTCGCCCTTCCTTTTGGCGGGTCTACCTTGCCCCAATCTTAAACGGCCTAATCACCATTTACATCATTAGCACCGCTGCTCTATTTCTTCTAGGGAATATCGGTCAAGCCTCTATCTGGTTTTCCATTATCATATTTAATGCGCTGCTAGCTATCATTCAACAATATCGAGCTGAGAAGAAATTAGAAGCGCTCCAAGCTCTTTCTGCCGACACCATTATTGTGATCCGTGACGGCGCTAAACAGGAGATTGACACTACACTCGTAGTCCCAGGTGATCTCCTCGCCCTCGCTCAGGGCGACCTCATCCCTGCTGATGGAAGAATCATCGAAGCCAGCAATCTCACTGCCGGTGAAGCATCACTAACTGGTGAAAGCGCGCCTGTCGAGAAGAATCCTTCAGAGGAACTCCTACCCGCGGAAACTCCCCTTCACGCTCGTTCTAATATGGTCTACCGTGGCACCTACGTGGCTACAGGTTCTGCTCTATGTCTTGTAACAGGAACGGGTGAAAATACAGAGATTGGTAAAAT
>CBDVBC010000204.1:0-3989 GCA_965372125.1 Candidatus Hermodarchaeota archaeon
ACTAACTGGCAACCAAAACGTGATTCGGGAAGTGAAAGATAGACGCTGGAGGATTAGACAATGAATTCCTTGATTGCATTACAGAAGTTTTTCGTTAGTTGGATGGACCAACTCTGGTGGAGTATGCGCGACCGCGTAGGTGCACTATCTATGATTGAATGTTGGGTAGAATCATGGCATGCAGCGAGTATTGAAATCAGCAAACTAGCTCGTGCTGACGGCTTGACCTCCCAAGAAACAGCAGCCAAAATCCTTGAGATATTAGGCAAAACCGTTCAAGTTGAGGGGAACACTCTCCGCATCACACAGTGTCCAATCTGGGACCAAATCAAGAAAAGAGGTCTAGAATACGCCTATCGCTGTGAAGAGTTCGCCTGCACGCCACTATTACAAGGATTAAAGGAGACAACGGGAGCATCGGAAACAACAGTGGAAACTAGCTTACGCTTGATGCACATAGAACGAGCTAAACTCGAATACAAACTATCAAAAATAAGAAAGGTAGCAACAAGCGATTCTAAAACCCAGCGTGAGAAACTCGAAAAAGAATTGAAGCGAATACCCAAACAACATCACTGCTTATTTAAATTCAGGTAACGCGGATACCAATAACTATCTGGTGTTACGGATGAGCTCCAAGGCGTCACTTCAGAAGATGACAGTTCTTTTCGCACCAAAATCCATTGTACTAGTCGGCGCAAGCGCGAATCCCCAAAGTTTGGGGTTTACGGTTGCCCGGGCTCTCATTCGACACTTCCAAGGACCTGTTCATTATTTCAGCGCAACGGAGGCAAAGGTTCTAGGCTCCAACACCTACGCCGCTATCAGCGATATTCCTCAGGGGCAACATCTCTGGATTTTCACAACCGTCACGAAAGACCTTCTAGACATCCTACGCCAAATTGGTGCCCATCAATCCACCGCAGTAGTATTGCTAACAGAGATTCCCCCCCACCTTGAAGATGCAATAAAAACGGTCATTGCTCGTATGAAATGTCCCGTCATTGGCCCTCGGAGTGCTGGCTATCTAGACCCCGCTAAGGTCATAGATACAATAATCCTCCCAACAGAAATGCTCCAGCGTCCACCTCCTGGTGCTACAGGCGTTGTTACAGATAATCGTGATGTCGCTTTTGGGATCTTAGAACTCTTGAGTAAATACAGGTGCGGCGTGTCGCGCGTAATCGACCTTGGGGACTCTTTGGGAACAAATGAATCAGATGTTCTGTCCTTCTTCGCTAATGACCCGTCAACTCGCGTCATTCTTCTTGCCAGCGGACAGATAGCTCAGCTTGGGAAATTCAAGTCAGCTGTTCGCAGGGCTCAGCGGGCCAAGAAACCTGTAATTGTCCCCCAGTTGTCCCCAGAAATAATCAGGATGCTGGGTCTCCATCGAAGGTCTGACAATGGAGCGTCTAATATCACAAAGGAGCTAATCGACCAATTAAAACTAATTGTAACGACCTCTTGGGGCAGAGCAGTGGATCTAGCCAAGCTCTGCCAATGGCAGCCACTCCCAAAGGGACCAGGAATCGCGGTAATCTCGAATTTTGGACCCTACTGTGTCAACGCTGCAAATAGCCTACAACATTCTGAATTGAAACTGGCTCACTTAGCAACTCAAACCCTCAGTCAGTTACAAGAAAAACTCCCACCCTATTGCCGCGCAGATAACCCCACCTGTCTATATACAAACGCTGACGAAATCCGTCTCGACGCCGCCCTACAAATCATATTTACTGATCCGTCTGTACACACATTGATGCTTTGCCTGCTCCCCAACTCTCCCTTTATTGACCCAGATTATCTTGGCATCATGCTCCGCCAGCGTCTTGCTAGAGTAAAAACTCCCAAGACACTAATCGGTATTATCCCTGCGGTAGAGCCAGATAATCTACTTATCCAGTCTCTTGAGCAACTCCAAATCCCTGTCTATTCCAATCCACACCGAGCGGCTAGCACGCTAGAAACAGCCTACCGCTATGCAAAATCGCTAATAAAAAGTAGGAGTAACTGAAAATGTACAAAGCCTATGTCCTTATCAAAGTAGTACCACACGCAGAAGATAAAATTCTAAGAGAACTAAGTAAAGTTCCCGCTATAACTGAAGCGCATAAACTCTTCGGGGTTTATGACCTAATTGTCGAAATCGAAAGAAAAGGTATGCGAGAAATCATGGAGAGCGTTTCTCGAATCCGCAGCCTAGAAGGCGTCTTGGACACCATTACAAATCTGGTTGCTGACTTCGAAATGAGTGTTCACGGCGGCCCAATCTAAAGTCCCCTCCTTTCTATTCGAACCGAATTGCTAAATCTATCTACTCGATGATTGGGAGCGTTTTCTATGCCATCAGATCTTGAAGCCTTTTTTAACCCCAGAAGAGTAGCCGTTGTTGGGGCTTCTGCGCGCAAAACTAGCGTTGGGGGGGTGATATTCAGGAACTTCCTCAAACCAGGCTTTAAGGGTGAAGCGTTCCCTGTTAATCCTCGAGCTGTTGATGTCCTCGGCATAAAGTCCTTTGAGAGAATCACTGCAATACCAGGCCCCATTGACCTCGCTGTTCTAGCGGTACCAGCTGGTATCGTGCCCAAGATAATGCTTGACTGCGAAGCCAAGCAAGTCAAGGCAGTTATTGTCATCAGTGGCGGCTTCAAGGAGACAGGTCCAGAAGGCGCATACCTCGAACAGCAAGTGGTAGAAATCGCCAAACGTAGTGGCATCCGCGTCATCGGCCCTAATTGTGTCGGGATCTATGATACAAACACCAGTGTCGACACTACATTCTTGCCATCATCTCGAATGGGTCGGCCAGGGAAGGGTTATATCAGCTTCATCAGCCAAAGCGGGGCCTTTGCAGCCGCCTTTCTGGACTGGACAAAAATGGCGGGAATCGGCGTTAGCCGCGTTGTCAGCTTCGGCAACAAAGCAGATGTCGACGAAATCGATATACTCGGATATTTCGGCAAGGACCCAGAAACGAGAGTGATTGTCGAATACATGGAGGGACTGAACCCCAGTAGCGGCGGCCGCTACCTCCAAATCGCAAGAGAGGTCACAAAGACAAAACCAGTTATTATAGTAAAAGCAGGTCGCACCGCTCGTGGCTCAGCAGCGGCAGCGAGTCATACAGGGGCTTTAGCTGGTGATGCTAGAATCTATGATTTTGCCTTCCGTCAGGCGGGAATTCTCGTTGCACGAGATTTTGAGGAAGCATTCGACCAAGCTAAGACTCTGGTTAGTCAGCCGCCAACTAAGGGCAACCGCATCCTTATCGTCACAGACGCGGGAGGAGCGGGAGTCATGACGGTTGACGCCTGTGCTGCACGGGGATTAGCAATACCCGAACCGCCCGAAGAGTTACGCCAGGAACTTGCAGCTCATCTACCAGGCTACTGCAGTACCAACAATCCTATCGATTTAACTGGAGATACCGATGCAAAACGCTACCAAACCACGCTGGAACTTCTATTGCCCACACCTCATTTTGATGCAGTAATTGTAGTTGTGATGATGCAGATTCCCCTATTGAATCTTGATATAATAGACCGGTTGGTTGCAATTTCCCGAAGATACCAAAAGCCAATAGTTACCTGCACCGTCGGCGGCCGCTTTACTCAACGAGCCGCACGCATGTTTGAGGAAGCCGGGATTCCTGCACTTCCTTCGCCCGCGCGAGCAGCTCGGGCAATGTGGGCTCTTGTGGAGTATGGTCGGATTCAACGTTCTGCCTCTAAACGAGGCATCTAAATCTTGGACGATACAATCGTTTTTATTCGCAATCGAAATCGTTTCCATTACAAGATTCTAAGAAAGTGTCTCGGTGCTCAGCTATGATTAACGTAAGTATTGTTGGCGCAGGACAAACAAAATTCGGGCGCCACCCAGAATATGACTTGCGCGAGCTTTTTTCTCTTGCTGCAGCTGAAGCAATAGAAGAAGCAGGAATCTCTCCCAGGGATGTTGAAGCTGCTTTCATTGGTAACCTTTCA
>CBDVBC010000205.1:0-3970 GCA_965372125.1 Candidatus Hermodarchaeota archaeon
TTCTACATCAAACTCGCCGCGGTGATAGCCGAGTTCACGAGAAACTAGCTGAGTTTGATGACCTGGATATGTTTCATGGCACACCCATCCCCAAATTCCATATTTACTGTGAGGGAGTTTGATATTTACTTCGATTAGAGCACGATAATTGCCCTGGTAGTGGTTGTAGGCTAACCAAGGTGCGTCTTTGACTGAACGGAACTCGACCTGTTCATTTTCAGGTAGCCTGAAGAGTAGATTCTGAGTAAATCGACGAGCCTTCGCAGCTGCCTCTATGGCTAGTGTAACCACTTCATTGCCTTTCATTAGCGCTCGCTTCCGCCATTGTGTGGCCATGGTAACTAGATCTGCGCTCATTTCTTTCCGCCGAAGCATCCTGAAGGTTTGTTCTTGTAATTCTTCAACACGCTCGCTACGAATAACGATTGGTTCAATATCCAGACCGATACGAACTCTTTGCTCGAATGTTATTGGTTCATCAAGCGCAAAACGGAGGAGAAGAGTCATCGCATCCAGCTGTCGAAAAAGAAATGTACGACGGGGCTCACTTTGCACTTCTGCTCGAACCATGGCTTGTAGGCTCGTCAGCGAACGAAGGAGTTCATCAGGATAATCAATTGCAGTGGATATATCAGGGGAAATAGGAGGACCAAAATAGCTATCCACAACAATCGTTTTCTTTCCGAGTTTTCGTTTGAGGAAGTGATCCAATTGGTGAGCGAGAAGAATATAGCTCTCCCCGACAGTCAAAGGAGAACCTGCCATTGGAATTTAACCCTCAGAGAAATGTTTCTTCATCAAAACAGCGGCAAACTCTATGAAGGCTTCGTTAACATTACGTCCATCTAGAGCGGATGTCTCGTAGTACGTTGCGTGTATGCGCTCTGCCATCTGACGACCAGCATACTCTGAGACCTCCCGCTGAGGAAGATCGGTTTTGTTCGCTAGCACCATTCTCACATAATCTTTTCCGATTATATCTTCTACTTCGGTCATCCATCTTTTCTCAAGTGCTGCTGCAGATTCAGCGCGTGTAATGTCGAAGACATAAATGACTGCCTGAGTTCCTTTATAGTATTTTTTTCGTAATGGTTCAAACCGTTCTTGTCCGCCAGTGTCGAACATGTTAAACTTCAGTTTCACTCCCACAACATCAACAGTTTTAGCAACGATGTTAACCCCGATTGACGGTTTGTAATCCTGCTCGAATGTATCCTCAGCGAAGCGGCGAACCAAACTTGTTTTACCGACACTATAGTCACCTACAATGACGGCTTTCACAATATAACGTGCCTCTTCGGTCATGCCTAATCCTTTACGAACAGCAAGCTAAGAGCATTGCGCTAGTATGTCCTAACCAATCAAAGGGGCTAAGAAGAGTGGTGAAGGAGGCGAAGGGAGAAGAATATGGGAAGGGTGGGGAGAGGGAGGGCGAGGGACGATGCGGACACAACAACCGGTTACTCACTTTCGCTTCCTTCGCAGTCTTTGTTCGTGAATACTATTTAAAGTCCAAGAATAGGAAACTAAAGTGGGAAGTGTACAACCGCCCTCACAGACCATAGATTTTACTAGCACCAATAAATTTAGAATTTAGCTAGACTAGCCCAGTTGCGAACGTAACTGCCATGAAATTTGTGATAAGACTAAAGAAAAGCCAGCAGCCAATTATTAAGAGTTGGGCTGTCTACCTAAGGGCGAATCAGTTTTTAGTTAGGGTGCGTGTAACCATCAAAGTCAAAGTTTCCTTCACGCCCTCACTTGGCCGGAGAACCGTAAAGACAAAATCGTTGAGGCTTTCCTCATCAGGGACATCGATGAGCAGAAAGATATCGTGTATCCCGTAAACACTGGAAACTTCCTTTACATGTGGCTGGTCTTTTAGGAAATCGTACACAGAATCAGTCAACGGTGGATCAACATCGATTAGAATTATTGCAGTGAGAGTCATAGGGAGCATCACCTTAGAGGAACATCTCTCTTCTTATTCTTGCTAGCTTAAAAGTTTGGTTGAGAAGTAGTTATAATAAAGTTCAAAAACAGATGTTATGAAGGATACCTTATTCAGTTAGATTCTAAGCAAATCCCCAGGAGGGATTCTGTTCGACTTCTCAAAGGAAGACAAGATAGTAGTAACAATGGGCTTGCCTTACGCGAATGGTCCAGCGCATACAGGGCATCTAAGAACCTACATTCCTGGTGACGCTTACACTAGATACTTGAAGCGGTTTGGGTATGACGTGGTCTTTGTGTGCGGCTCAGACACCCATGGCGCCCCCATCGAGATGTCTGCCCGCCAAGCTGGCGTTTCCCCTCGTGAACTAGCAGAGAAGTACCACGAGCATTACCGCAGAGTCTTCGAGCAGCTGCGGATTGATGTAGATCTTTTTGGATCAACGGAGGAACCGTACCATTATCAACATGCTCAAGAAATAATAAGAGCTCTAGAGGCGAAGGGATACATCGAGGCTCGAACAGTCAAGCTACCCTATTGTCCAACCTGTGAAGCCTTTCTTGCAGACCGATTTCTCCGGGGAACCTGTCCCTTCTGTGGCGAATTGGCACGTGGAGATGAATGCGACCAGGGCTGTCAGCGATATCTCGATGCTGACCAGTTGAAAAATCCTCGATGCGTCACCTGTGACTCTGCTGCTGAGATGCGGGAGGCACGACATCACTTCCTCAAGCTGCCCATGTTCAATGACTTCCTTCTCGAATTCAATGAACAACTTCGAGGGACAGCTCTTGCCCGAAACTATGCTTTAGGGTGGATTCGCCAAGGGCTAAAGGACTGGTGTATTTCAAGGAACCTTGAGTGGGGTATACCTTACCCCGGCGATGAAGAGTTAAGCCTCTACGTTTGGGCTGAAAATTATGCAGGGTATATCTCCTTCCTCCAAGAATGGGCTAGACAAAAAGGAGTCGACTGGAAGGAATACTGGGGACCTGATGGCAAAATTGTCAACTTCATCGGCGCGGATATTGTCTATCATCATGCAGTGTTTTGGCCCGCCATGCTAAAAGGAGCTGGCTACAGCCTCCCATGGGCAATTGTCGCAAGTGGCATGGTCAAAGTAGAGGGACACGTTTTCTCGAAGAGTCGTGGTTTCGTTACATGGATTGAAGATGACTACATCCAGAATGATATTGATTTAGATGCAGTACGTTATTATGTTCTTAGCTACACTGGACACACTAAGGATCTTAATTTCACCTGGAAGGGCTTCCAAATTAAGGTGAATAACGAGTTGGTTGGGATTCTTGGTAACTTTGCTTACCGTGCACTCCTCTTCAATTACAAGAACTTTGGAGAGATTCCGTCTGGGTCGGTTAGTGAAGCCACTAAAAAGGAAATCACCCAGGCAATTGAAGTCGTCAGGGAAGCCATTTCTAACTTCAGGTTCAAAGAAGCAGTAGATGGAGTTATGCAACTAGCTGCCTTTGGGAACACAATCTTCCAACAATGCGAACCTTGGAAGAGTATCAAGGAGGACCCTGAGATCTGCAAGTCAGACCTTTATCAATGCCTCCAACTCCTAAAGGCTATCGCGATACTCATCGAACCTGCAATGCCTACAGTTGCAGAGAAGATATGGGAGCAGCTAGGTCTATCAGGCGATGTTCACCAAACAAGTATAGAAGATAGCATTGTTTCCCTATCTTCAAGCACGAAGCTTCCAAAACCGCATCATATCTTCGACAAAATTCCTGACGAAAAAATCGAGATAATGACACAAATACTTGATGCTCGAGTAAAGAGGGCACTCAACCAATCTTTGTAGAGCTCCTACTTTCAAAAACTAAAACCTATCCCCAAAAGGTCTTATTCGTGTTTTGACTCCCTGCTAGTGACTGGTGAGTAACATGGAGATATCAGATCCACCTATCCCCTTTGATGAGATTACAGGGTTATATGCAACCTATCGCTCCAAATTGAAAACCGCTGGCATAGTTGAATTAACTCAGCTAT
>CBDVBC010000206.1:0-3966 GCA_965372125.1 Candidatus Hermodarchaeota archaeon
ATGCCAGGTACTGGGGAAAGAATGGCTACCAGACCGTATAAGCAACTCAAAGCATTGTTGTTAATGATATCGAGAAACAGGGGACTGAATAGCAGGTATAGGACCAGTCCTAGACCCAGACTCACAACACCCATCACGGCGATGAGGACTCGGTGGGCTTCTAGCTCCGGTTGCCACAGGACGATTATCCCTGTAAACACAAGCCCGGTAATCGCGGTAACAAAACCTAGGAGCCCCAAGATAATGCGTGTAGAGTTATAGGACCCGAAGTATCCGAAGAGGTACGCCACGCCCAGGGTGAGCTGGCTCAAGATAGCAAGAATCGAGAAGACATTGAAGAGGGTGGACAACTCCTTAGCAATCGTAGTTGAAAACATAACTCAATCTCCAGTAACCAACTATTTTACAGGAATATATTATGTTAACCCTTTGTCAATTATCTAGAGTCTAAGTACAAGCAGGTCTGCAACCTATAACTCCACTAGCCTTGGTGATACTATACTAGTCTCGAATCAGAATTTCGCCGCGTCTAAATTGGAGCCTTTTCCGGCAGAGTGGACAGACCTGTTTTACCTTGACCCACTCACTAAGGCACGCGTAATGACAAATGGAGCTACAGCAGGGGGTTGTTAGGGTTCGCTGGTCGACCCGGAGCTGTAGGTTGCAGACCCCGCATAGGCCCTTGGGTGGTTTTTCGTCCTTTGGGGTGACTGGCTGCACTGTCACTGTCTTTGTGTCAGCGTCTAGCCTGATGTTGAACCAGAAACAGAGCTGATGGGCGGCAGCAAGTACTCGCTCTGCGTCTTCCTGCTTCACCGGTGGGGATCCGGGCTTTATCCTGCTCCGAATCCGGTGTACCTCTTCTATGGCTGCTGCGGTCTGTCTACCGCGGGGGAGCCGAGGTGTAAGCCTGCGAATGACTTCTCTTATAGGGAGGGCCTCAGGTAGTTCATTGAAGTTGATTTCATAGAGCTTTTGGAGGAGAGCCTCTGTCCCCTTCCAAGAATGCTTTACTACGGTGCGCCAGCGCTTCGCTTTGAAGGACTTTTGTGCCGCTTGTAAAGACTTGACGATTTGCTGGTCGAATCCTTGGAATCTTTCGAGCCGTTCAGGTCGGTAGATTCGTCTATAGCGGGGAACTGCTCGCTGCGTCGGTCTAGTCACTCTGCTTGCTTGATCTCGATGCCACTTACCTGCTTGTTTAGCTTGGACTGCGGCTATAATTACTAGGATACCAATTCCGTATCCTGGTATAATACCAATAATGCCAATAGCGAGGAGGCCACGCCAGTGGGGGGTTGGATTGCTTCTCCTACTAAGGCAGATAATACAAAAGATAAAATTAAGAAATCCGAAAACTAGGGTAACTACTGAACTCACTAAGACCGGGAAAATTATCGGTATGAGGACAGGACCTATCCAAGGAATAGGTAGTAGAGATAGGAGAGGCCATAGAGACATAATTCCCACTATGCCAATTACTATTCCGCTCACAAAAGCGGGGAGTAAGAGTACACCTGCCACTAATAACAGGATTCCCGCGGTATCTTCTTCAGTCAATTTCAGTTTTCCTCCATATCTCTTGTGCTGCCCTTTTATGCCAGTTTGACATCCACTGTATTCGTTTCAGTCCCATTCTATTTTCTCACCTAAAGCAAGGATAAGTCGTAGGCTTCTAACTGTATTGTTTAGGCTTATTTGCTTTTCACTCGTCAGAAGGGATGGTGAAAGGCAAGGAATTTAATTGGGGAGTGGGAGTCTCTATATTGTGGAGCTAGTTAGTTACGCTGATGCCTCGTTCCCAGTGGGTCCATTTCTGGTTAGCCGAGTGCCAGTGGATAAAGATATTCGAGGCGCTATCGATGAAGCAGTCGATTTGGTGGGTGGCTTCAGCAAGTTCATCAAGCCAGGTGACACGGTCACCATCAAGCCAAACCTGAACACCGCAGATCCTTACCCCGCTTCAAGTGACCCCCTCTTCATCAAGGCCTTAGGCGAGGCGATTCTCAAGGCAGGAGCAGCTAAACTCAAGATAATGGACAGCTCGACGATCCGGACGTCGACCCGGAAGGTCTCAGAGAAAATCGGGTTAACACCAGTAGCAGAGGAGCTGGGGGCTGAACTAGTGTTTTTGGATGAGCATCCCTGGGTCGGGCAGAGGTTCCCCCGGGGGGAATACTTGAAGAGCGGCGACATCGGTGAACCAGTGATGAGTATGGGAAAACTGGTCCTTGCACCTTGTCTGAAGACGCATCGGCTTGCCCGGTTCACAGGTTCCATGAAGCTTCTGATGGGTTTTCTTAAACGCCAGCACCGGGTCCGGAAGATGCATCTTCGCAGGCTGCAGCCCAAGATAGCGGATCTTGCCTCCTACTTCCAGCCCGCCCTCATTATAATGGACGCGAGGAAGGTTTTCGTAACAGGGGGGCCGACAAACGGGCAGCTCGAAGAGCCCGGGGTTATCATGGCGAGCAAAGACATGGTTTCCATTGACGTGGTGGGTGTTAAAATCCTTCAGAGTTTTGGGGCGAAGAACAAGCTTGATCACCCGGTCTGGGAGCTACCCCAGTTCATCCACGCTTCGAAGCTGAGAATTGGGGCGAGAAGTGACGCGGACATCGAAGTCGTTGAGCCAACCTAATTGGTACCTATCTTTCCGCTGGGATACTAGCGGAAAGTCTTATAAACTGACCAAAATCCGCAGGAACTTGGAGGCGTTTCTGCCGCTTTGTCTACTCTAGGTCTGCGTCGATGGGAGAAGCTATTCTTCCAGCTAACGGTAATCCTTCTAGCTATTGGTGTACTGCAAGTCATCTTGATGTTAGTGTTTTCTCCAGCTAGGATTTTGCCTCCAGGTTTTGCTGGTCTTTCGGTTCCAACGGTGCTTGTGCTTCTCCTCTGCACCCTCGGTGTCGCGGTTGTGGCTCTAGCTGTGAGACCGAGATTAGTCAGAAGAGAGTCCCCGGTGAAACAGAGTAGTCAAGCTTTTGCGTGGATGATTCCCGTGAAGGTCACACGACAATGTGTTGTACTCCAGTGTGGTCAGGGTTTCGCTGCTCTGGGATTCGTCAGTTTGTCCACTGAATGGAATAGGGCCTTGGGCGAGAGAGTGCTCCAAATCCTCTCCGAGTTAGAGATACCTGTTGTGCTTGTTTTAGCACGGACCTTGGATGAAACCGTATACACCCATCTTTTGCTTCGTGGATTTGCCAAGAGGGCGGAGCAGGCTATTCAAGAGACAATGGCTGCTTGCCAGGTTCTCCATCAAGCCTTGACCAGGCAGGGAATCGCGGCAGAAAGGGTGAAGGATGAGTTGGGAGTGGAGCAGCTCTACTGGACCTGTGTGTTGGGTAAGGGCTTCCACGAAGATGTTATGCTTCGCGGCGAGGAAAACCTGGTCGTTGCAAGTGTGGGTGGTACAAGGGAACGGCTTCTAGTGGCAGTCGATCTGCTGCACAGCGTCCTGCCACAGGCTAAACCGGGGATGCAGCCGGTAGGGCTATTTTCTCTGCTGAGTCATCGTCGTCCTCTGTTCTTGGCGGTGGCGCTGCAGCCTGTGGCTCCAGAGGTTGTTGCAAGGCAGCTACAGGCACTGGTGATGGACGCGCCAGAGCTTAGTCTCCTTGTTGAAGCGGTGGGTGAAGCAGCAGCAATCCAAATCCTAAGAGATGAAGAGGCACCAGCAATCGCAGAGCTAGCCGCACTCCTCGCTGGTAGAGAGGAGGGCCTTTGGCAGTGCAATGGGCATCTCATCTGCAAGTTGACTGATACACCGATTCTGGCTGAGGCTCTTGGGTTACCAGCCATCCTTCTAGAGCCTAAGGGGTTAGCAGCGACGGCGACAGCTCAGCCCCACCGATCAGGTCTCCTGTTGCCGACTAGCACTTTATTCCGGGTTTTAGGATTTCCAGCCAGAACTCAGGCACAGGAAGACAGAACAGGAGGGCCCCCTGAGAGAACCAAGGG
>CBDVBC010000207.1:0-3933 GCA_965372125.1 Candidatus Hermodarchaeota archaeon
AGGTGAGCAAGAATCTCTAGATCTTTATCTAGTACTTCGCGTGGAAGGCGGTAGCGCGGAACACCATATCGTAGCATTCCACCGAGCTCCGGGAGCCCTTCAAATACGGTGACGCTATGACCAAGTATCGTCAAATAATAAGCGGCTGTCAGACCTGTGGGTCCAGAGCCTACAACTGCAACGTGTTTGTTTGTACGAGCCCCGACACTGACCCTTGATGTCCAGTCCTTTGTTTCTGTGTGTTCGGTGGCTACGCGTTTGATTCCCAAGATGCAGATGGCGCCGTTGAGGTTGGTGCGTCGACAGCGCTCCTCACAAGGGTGATGGCAAACATGGGCGAGCACGTTGGGGAACATTGTTCTTTCACGGACTATCGAACTAGCTGCAGCATAGTTCCCGACTGCTACAAGCCGAATATATCGAGGAATATCGATTTCCGCTGGGCAATCATGGATGCAGGGCAGCAGGACTTCCTCCCGATTTGCCCAAACCTTCTCCTTATCCAGTAAGGCACCCGTTGGGCAAACCTCGATGCACGCCCCACAGAATTTACATCCTGAATTACTAAGGAGCTTGGCGATCGGTCCCACGACAAAGGTTTCTCCATTAAACGCAAATCCCAGCGCGTCAACCCCACGAAGATCCCTACATGCACGTACGCATCTGGTGCACTCGATGCAGAGGTTGTAATCACGGACGTACAGGGGCTCCTCGTCAACCACAGGAAGCTTCTGTGGGATGTAGCGGGGTGTATCGTCCTTGATGCCGATGTATTCGGCGACTTGTTGTAGTTCACAGCGTCCGAATTTTTCGCAGCACCGCTCCTCAACAGGAACGTTCAGCGAGCAGGGTTCGCGGCTGCATCCCTCACGTTCGGCACAAATCAGACAAGCATGCGGGTGCTTGGCGAGGATTTTCAAGAGATTATCCCGCCGTAACGCCTCTATCTCGGGTGTATTCGTTTGCACTACCATGCCCTCCGAGATTACCGTGTCGCATGCCCGTTGAGCAGCATCATGACCTTCAATCAGCACTAAGCAAAGCTGACACCCCTCATATTCTACCGCTTCATTCTTCCGGACAACATTCTTGATAGTTTCCGGTCCACGATACACATCTCCTGTAGGTTTTGACCCAGCGCCGGAGGGAAGATTGGGGTGAGAACAAAGCCTAGGAATATAGATGGCAGCAGCTTCTGCGGCAGCCAACACTGTGGTACCATCAGCTGCCTCAACTTCGGTTCCGTTTATAGTCAGTTTTACCATTTGCGATGTCACCATCCGATTGTGTGGAGGAATCGAAGTTGCCTCGAATCGGGATAATATTAGAGTTTACATCACTTGGCCCTTGGCTCCACTCAGGAAATGAGTGATAGCGCCGCTAGGGCAGGCTGTGACACAGGGCGGTTCGCCGCCACCAGTTGTGGGCTTGCAGGGAGCGCAACTATACTTGAGTTTCTTTCGGTGCTCCTCTCGCACTGACATAATGTCACCGCCATCGATGATGTCGAACTCGTTTGGCACAACTTCCAGCACCGATGTTGGACAAGCTTGAACACAGTCGCCACAGCCATCGCACTTGTATGTATCCAATGTAATATAATATTGTCCGGATCCATCAGTGTATCCATAGTTGGCTTTCATAATCTACACCTTGCAGAATCTAGCGCAGTCCCTTCGAGCGTTCATAGAGAGCCTTGGCGAAGAGGGCGGCGCCCATCGCCCCAGCGAGCATGGGGTCGAACCTAGGGTCGCTCCGCCACTTGTCGGGCTTCAACGCCTTAATCCCTAGTTCTTCCTCGATTCTTCGGACGATGCCGATGTTCTTGGCAATGCCGCCGGTGATGACAAAATCCTTCTCGATGCCTACCCGGTTCAGTAGGTCGACTACCCGGTGCGCCATGGCGCGGCAGTAGGCGGCGAGTACTTTCTCCTTGGGCCAACCGCTTCTAAGCATACCAACCGCCTCAGACTTGGCAAAGACCACACAGGTGCTGCTGACCGGCGGTGGCTCCTCATCAACTGTAAAGGAGAGTTCACCCACCTCCTCAATGGGAACTGATAGGAGGTCAGCGAACACCTCCATGCCTCGACCCGTTCCTGCGGCACACTTGTCATTCATCAGGAAGTTCTGAACCTTCCCGCGTTCATCGCACCGGATCGCCTTGCAGTCTTGACCACCCATATCCAGGACTGTGCGCACTGTCGGTCCCCATACATAGTTGGCACCACGGGCGTGACAGGCAATCTCAGTAATCGCCTTTTGAGCGAAGGGCACGTTCACCCGCCCGTATCCTGTACCTACAATATAGTGGATGTCCTTTAGGGTCATATCGGTCTCTTCGAGCGCCCAGTTCATTGTGCGTTCTGCACTATCAGGACTGCTTGAGCCGGTACGCATAGCGCTCTGTGCAAACATTTCGCCATCCGCCATGATGGCTGTTTTTGAACTCACCGAGCCAATATCTACCCCCGCGCTAATCACCTTGGCTTCATGCCAGTCAATGCCCGGGGTCGTGTGTCGATACTCTGGCCATCTCCAAAATTCCTTATCAGTCATAGCTTACGCCTCCTTTGCCCGCTCAGTTGCCACAATGGCAGCCCCCAATGCACTGGTGTATTCAGGGAACTCGACTGTATGCATTTCCACACCCAAGCTGCGCTTCATAGAATCTACAAAGCCGATATCATACGCTAAGCCTCCCACCAAGAGTACGTCCTGAGTGACTCCTAGCCTGCGAATCATCGACGTCACCCGCTCGGCAATTGCATCGTGGATAGCTCGTGCAATGTCTGACTTTGGTGTCTGTGCATGGATGAGTGAGACCACTTCTGACTCTGCGAAGACAGTACATTGGGCGTTCATCGGCACAGCCCCCGATGCCTCCAGCGACATTGGCCCCATCTGCTCTAGCTTAACTTCTAGCGCTCGGGCCATTGCCTCCACAAAGGCGCCAGCACCGGCAGCGCACTGTTCATTAACGACAAAGTCGACCATTTTGCCTGACTCGTCGCATTTGACGGCACGCGCCTCCTCAGCACCCACATCTATCACTGTCCGAGCAGAGGTTAGTAATACCACACCGGCCCTTGCATTAGCTCCGACGACACTAACACTATCTGCAGCCAACTCCACTGACTCCATCCCTATGCCGGTTTCGGTGATATGTTGCACGTCACTCTGCTGTAGACCTGCCGCCTTGAGCGCCGCCTCCATCGCAGCCTTGGCTGCAACCGTCAGATTAAAGCTAGTCAGTGCAGCGCCCCGACCGACCACTTTTCCATCCTTTAGGATGACCATCTTTACGTTCCTTGCGCCAAAATCAATTCCAGCTGTAATCATCTCTTCTAGCAGCCTCCTACTTTACTCCCAGAAGTTCCAGGAATGAGTCCACATTGGTTTTCGTCCGTTCCAAGTCGAATTCACGTTCATCACCCATGTTGCCTTCGAAGGGCAGTACTGGGATTCCTGCCTCTTTAAGGGCAAGGCGATTCTCCGCAATACCTAGGCTGAGTCCTTCGCAGCCACGATTATAGTGGAGCATCACACCGTCGACCTTCCATTCTCGGACAATCCTTAGCATCATCTCGCTCTTGGCATGCGGCGAATAGAAATGCTGCCATTCGGGGCGAGCATGGGTCCACTGAGCAAGCGTTCTGAGGGCGTCCTCCCTGTTGGTGAGTTCGATACCCTGATCTTGAGGAGTAGTACGGGGTCCCCAGGCTCCGTCGTCTTTGACTTCCCAGGCACCGATGAGTGCAAACGAGTAGAGTGACCCAACCGAGACCACACCAAACTTTTCTAGGTAGCGGAAGATTTCGAGGAAGCCCCAAGGCGGCTGCGTATCCGTAATAACGCGCTTCTGCTCGTTGCTCACCGCAGCAATATTTTGTTCTACGCGGCTTCGCACTTCATCACGGAGCTTAGTGTAGA
>CBDVBC010000208.1:0-3931 GCA_965372125.1 Candidatus Hermodarchaeota archaeon
ACCGTCAAGCCCGGCGTATTTGAGCTCTGCTCAGAAATGACCGCCACCTGTTGACTCACCCCAAATCCCAGTCAGCGCTGACTTTGTGCAGACGCTATGACGACCAGTGCAGGGTGCTCCCGTCGCAGTGAGTGGCCCAACAAAGATAGCAACCTCATTATCGGGGTGAAAGGGATCTAACTGCTCAAGGGGGAGTCGGTCATAAAGAAGCCGGGCGGAGTACCCGCAGCCCCCAATGAAGTCGCGGGCGCAGTCCCAGTTGAGCGGCTTCCGCTTCACATTACCCTTAGACAAGTCAACGAAAAGAAACTCCCCGGTGTAACCGCCTAGAGTCCCCATTTCTTAGCGCCTCCGCTTCATGCGCTTAAACATGTCAAAGAGCTGCTGCTGTGTGGTGAAGGCGTCCTCAGGAATATGGGTAGGGTCTCCCTTGTTTGCGCTGAGGGCTAGCAGGTAGATTTGTGCAACCCGCTCAAGGAGCAATGCGTTATGATAGGCTTTGCGGAGGGTTGCTGCACAGCAGATAGCACCGTGATTGGCAAGCAAAGCGGCGTTACGTGGACCCAAAGCCTCAACAGCGTTCTTCGCGAGGTCCTCACCACCTGGCATCCCATATTTCCCTACCTCCACCTGCCCTCCAAGATAAATGACAAACTCGTCAATAATCGGAGGCAGTGGCAACCCTAGGACTGCCAAGGCAGAAGCATAGATGGAATGAGTATGAATAATTGCACCAGCATCCTCTCTCGCCTTGTAGACCGCTAGATGCATGGGGCACTCGCTTGAAGGGTTACGATCACCATCCACAACCTCTCCTTCCAGGTCTACGACCATCACGTCAATTGGTTCTAGTACAGTATAATCAACATGGCTCGGTGTTATCGCTACAGTCTCCGTGTCTCCAATCCTCTGACTAGCGTTTCCAGAGCTACCAATCACCAAACCTGCTTCAAGCATTTCTTTACAGATTTTCACGATTTGATGTCGGGCAAGAGATTTCGTTTCAGCTGACATAACTACCATGCCTACATGTTTTTTCACAGATTCGCAGATTGCTTGTAAAGAACCTTCCACCTTGAAAAGAATGTCTCGTAGACACTATGTACCTCAGGTTGGGGACGGATTGGAGGTTGTAGGTTAACCATCTTGTCTGCTCCCTCCTGAAGCGAATCATAGATTTCTGCTGCCTTCGCGGCACAGACAGCGGCCCCCAAGCTAGAAGCCTCCACCACTTGGCTCCGCTGGATTTCAAGATTGGTCACGTCAGCCAGCATCTGCTGCCAAAACCTACTCCTGGAGAGCCCTCCTGAGATGAGGCATCGTTCAAAGGTGACGCCCGCCTTTTCTCTGAGGAGTTCAAGATTGGCCCGGATCGCATAGCAGATATTCTCAAAGAGGCTCCTAGCCAGCTCATTCAAGGAAATGGGGATTGTCACAGGGGAAGCAGGTTGCGGGAACAGAAACATTGCTGGACGCACCGTCGTCATATCACTGGCGTCCATGACCTGGGGACCTAAGAGGGCTATCGTATCAAAGGAGCCAGGTTTTGCGTCATCAGCCAGCTGTTCCACCCGGGCATATAGTTCATCATCAGTCCGTGAAGAGGCAATATCTGCGGGGTGAATAATGTTCCTTACAAACCAGGTAAGTACTGAACCACAGGTACCCGTGTTAGTTTCAAGCACCCATCGCTCAGGGAGCAGATACCGTCCGGTCCAGAGGTGGTAATCCTCATCGACAATAGGCTGCTCTGTAACCAACTGGATAGGCGCTGTGTTACCAGCAACAACACAAACCTCACCGGGTCTAGTGACACCAGAGCCAAGAAGGGCACATTGAGTATCCGCACCCCCTATACCAACAGGGGTTCCACGCTGGAGACCGGTTGCCTTGCTAGCTGCAGAGGTCACCGTACCAGCACGGCTACCCGGATTCATGATTGGAGGTAACAGGTCTTCGGGGATTTCTGCCATCTCGAGTATTTCAGGAGACCACACGGATTTTTGTATGTCCATGAATTGGGTGTTGGAGGCTTGGGAGGGATCAGTAGTCACTTCGCCAGTAAGCTGGTAGACAATCCAGTCACTGATAGAAAGTACATGACGGATTCGCTTATATTCATCGGGTTTCTGCTGCTTGAAATAGAGGAGCCTGCAAAGAGAATAGAGGAGGGGTGGCCAGCAACCAGTGGGCGGACACACCTCTTGGAGCTTCTGAACCACAGTAGCCTGTGAAAAGACACCCCGAGCATCCAAGTTGGGCCCCGCATAAACTACTTCACCTACCTTATCAAGGAAGACCGCGCCATGGCGCTGACTGGTAGCCCCCACACCAACAATATCCTTGGCTGAGCATTTAGCCTCCCTTAGGCTCTCCCGGGTCATCTTCCCGATGGTCTTCCAGGCTTCAGCTGCATCAAACTCCTTTCCGATGCCCTGGAGCCCCTTTGGCTCGTAATAATCGATTGGAGTGAATTTCCTGGCTCGGACCTCACCCTTCAGGGTGAACACCATACATTTGATGCCGCTGGTCCCAAAGTCTATCGCTAAAAGATTGGATGATGACATGGTCACACTCTCTTAGAGGTTTTGAGAACCTCAGGGTTAGCAAGATGGTGAGGAACCTCACCCTTCTGGAACCGATCGATGTCCTCGGCGAGGATGAGGGATTGGCGATAAACAACATCACTAGTGTTGCCGCCAATGTGGGGAGTAACAGTCACGTTATCAAAGGGGAGGAAGCGGTTATCGGAGCCAACTGGCTCCCGGGAATGCACGTCCAATCCAGCCCCCGCTATTGTACCCTTCTGGATTGCCTTGAAGAGGGAGTCCTCATGAATAATCGCCGAACGGGCAGTGTTGATAAGATGGGCTGTTGGCTTCATCCAGGAAAGCTGCTCTTCACCAATCATACGAAAAGTCTCAGGAGTAGCCCTGATATGAAGAGTAACGAAATCCGCTGTGCTCAGAAGGGTCTTAAGATCAACAGACTCCGCACCCAGTTCCTTACCCCGCTCAGGAGCCACATGAGGATCATAATAGATGATACGTGCACCGAAGCCACGCAGTCGCATTGCCACACGCGAACCAATCTGTCCAAGACCGACGATGCCCACAGTGCTGCGACCCAGCTCAACACCCTGAAGGGACTTCTGCATCTTCGCCAACTGCTCAGCGTCATCGACGTGAACATCACCAGTTTTCAGCATCCGATCAATCTGGACAAGCTTCCGTGCCTGAGCCAGCATCAACAAGATGGTCATATCCGCAACAGAATCAGCGTTCCTGCCCGGCGCATAAAACACTGGAACCCGCTTCGCAGTGGCAGCCTCAACATCAATCTCTTTCGGGCTATCTCGGGCACATCCTATGAACTCAAGGTCCATCGCGTCTATAACATCATCAGTGACTGCGTCTGCCTCAACAATCACAGCATCCGCCTTAACCTCTCCTAGTTTCTCAAGTAGTTCTTCGCCCCAGTAGACCCGCCCGGTTTGTCGCCAGTCCTCATAAATGATGTCTGCGTGCTTCCGCAAAATAGTGAGACCTGCCTCATGGAAGGAGGCGGTGATCAGTATTCGCATCGTCTATCGCCCCAGTAATGAAGGGATTCTGGCTACATGAGGGCTTGGAGTTTCAGAAGGTCAGACATGCTGCCCTTGACCTTGAGCTTACCCACAGAGTAAGCCTCCAAGGGGCTCAGCGAACCATCGAGGATGCCCTTCAGGGTACCCGAGTCGGTGGTGACGAGCATGTTCGGCTTCTCCAGGGAACCCTCTTCCCAGGGATCGATTTTCTGGTCATGAACCCGCGTGTGAAAACTCACATCCAGATCAGAGAATTTGAATTCGATTGTACGATCATAACCAGCAAACTTTGACATGGTATCCGGTTGGTCAAATTTAGTGCGGATGCTATCAAGCATCTCCTTA
>CBDVBC010000209.1:0-3926 GCA_965372125.1 Candidatus Hermodarchaeota archaeon
AGCGAAGTGCGCGAATGCACTATCACCCTTCACTTCGTTAACCTGGAAGTCAAGCTTTATGTGAATTTGATTGAAATCGCCGGAAATCGCGTAAAGAGTTGTTTCGATCATTCTTCCAACAAGATGTTTAGGACTTGACGCCGGAGTTTCTCCTACCGCAATGTTACCAAAGGAAGAAGGCGCAATAATAGTATACCAGCGCTTCTCTCGCCATTTGTCGCGAACACGAGATGAACGACTCATTACAGATTCACTAGTGACAATTAATTTGGAAGGAATGGTGAAAGTGCAGGAACTAGACCCAGCTATTTATAGGTTCCTCAAACTATGCCTACTCACTGGTAGGAGTAGCATCTTTCATTTGACCAAGCTGCTTTGCTAGTAACCGTTCAACGATTTCTAGAAAGCGTTCCTCAAACCCTCTAGGAATTGTAGCTCCTGCGGCGATACTGTGGCCACCACCCTCAGAACCACTACCGATTTCCTCACATGCTAGTCGCATGATTTCACCAAGATGGACACCTGATCTGATTACGGGTTGGGTGGTGCGTGCTGAAACCTTAACACGACCATCTCTGGTAAAGGCAAAGGCAATCACAGGCTTTGTCCAGTCTAAGATACGGGAAAAGAGAGCCATACCAGCGATTGAGCCTACAAGAGTTTCAGTGATTCTATCACGTGAATGGAACGTTTGCAGGAGCCTCCGTTTTTCAACGGAGCTTGAATCTTCTACAAGCCAAGTAAGACCTTCAGCGAGTTGACGGCGGTGTCCTTTAAGGATTGTTTCAGCTTTCCGGTATAGGCTTCCGCGGTCTCCCATACAAATTGCTACACCAACTCCACCTTGATCCGAACGGCCACAAGCGTTGAGAAGCGTAGAGAACTCTCTAGCATCGCGTAAGAAGCTTCCCTGAGCCTCCCTTTTCAGAGTATAGACTCTCCCTATGATTGACTGGGCTTCACGGGCAGGAATATTTCTTTTCAACATGTAGGTTATGAGAGCTGTATTGAGTTGACGTTTCTCCTCCTTCGATAACGATGCGATGGTACGCCAGCGATCTCCATCCCTCAATTCTATCCCAATATCAGAGAGAAAGGCTAGCGCTCCCTCTGAATCGTTGCTAATGCCAGGTATGAAAGGGTCACTAGTATATTGTAGAGCTTTGTAGATTGGACGGGTTTCCCGCCCAAATACTCTGATGTCGGTTGTTGCATCAAGGGCGTCTGCTGCCACTGCGTCTTCCACTATGATATCCTTGTTCAAACTCTGCAGTGTGTGTTTTTCACCTCTATCTTGTACATCGCCGATAGCACCGACTACCGCTAGTGCAGCCAAATCCTCGTTAGAGGCGCCTAAATGCCGTGCAACAAGATAAGCAACACCAGCGCCAGATATCTCGTGTGTCCCATCAAAACCGCAGAGATGAGGATTTACTTGTCGAATATTCTTGGAAGTGTTCTTGATAGAAGGTGGATGATGGTCCAGAATTACTATTGGTGCATCTATCAGAGCTGATTCGATATGGTGTAACTGACCGCTTCCTAGATCAGAAAAAATATATTGTCCAGGACCTTCCGTTACAATGTTAGATAGGTAGGCACGATCAAGTTGACGAACAATGCGCAGCTGGAAGTACGCTCCTCGCCTATGTAAAGCTGTCCCAATTATTCCTGCAGCAGAGAGCCCGTCGGAATCGAGGTGCGAGGTAATAAAAATATGTTCTTTGGCACTAATCCAGTCATTGATACATTCAGCCGCCGCGTCTGCATACTCTAAGAAACGTTCTAGATTCTTTGTCAATGAGATCAGCCAAAATCCTGCCGGCGCCTTCTTGCAAGACACTGTTAGTTAGAGCCTCATTCGAAGAACCTTCTATAAGAATTATGTCAAACAAGAGAGGCTCTACCTAATGAGGAGAGCAGCCTCTGAAGGAGTATATTTCCATTTGGGAGGAAGAACGCCTTTGCGGCGGTAATACTTCACAAGACGCCGGATTTTACTTTCGATTAATCGAAGTCCATAACTAGAATGGAGGTCTTTCCTAGCATCTTCCAAGTGCCGGTGAAGGTTAATAGCACGTGTGATTAGGTGGAATAAGTCCTCTGGCACTTTCAATCCCTGACCTTGCTCTTCAAGGATTTGAGTAATCGTTTTCCCTGTTATCGCCTTACAGAGGGGAACGCCATACTGGTCGCGGAGAAATAAACCAATCATGGAGGGCTGATGACCCTGCTTAGATAGCTTAACCACTATTTCTTCCACTTCTTCAGTGGTTCGAGTGCACCATTCAGGTACCTCAAGCCGTATCGGACGGGTTGAGTGAGATTTGCCCCTATTGGAAGAATGCATTCGTGCCATAGTCACACCACAAGATGGTAAAACGTTCAATTAGCCAGTATTCGCCGCTCAGCTGGTTAGAACAACGCTATTTAAGAATATCTCCTCTAGTGAACGAGTCAAGTTATCTGCTGAGCCACTCTGCAAGTTTAGAAAGCGCGCGAGCTCTATGGGAACACTTGTTCTTCTCCTCCGCTCTCATCTCAGCATATGTGCGACCGTCACTCTCAGTCGGTTTGAAAACAGGATCGAAACCCCAACGAGTTCCCCTAATCTCATGTGTGATGTATCCAGGAGTTTCACCGGTAAAGATGATGATGGGCTTATCTGGAGACGCGAATGCGACGGCGCTACGGAAGACTGCCTTTCGATCCTCAACATCTTTCATTAATTTGAGAATGCCCACGTTTCCAATCGTATCTAGGCAGTAGTGGGAGTAAGGCCCTGGGAAGCCGTTAAGGTGGTGGATGAACATTCCAGCATCCTCGACGAAAACCGGGCGTCTAACTTCTTGTAATATTTGTTCGCAACTATGGCGAGCTATTTCCTCTAGGGAATCAGCTTGAATCTCTGGAGATCTGTGCGGATATTGTTCAACAGCTATACCGACTTGACTCAATATGGCCTGTGCTTCAGTGACTTTGTGTTTGTTCGATGTAGCAAACAGAAGAGGGGTTGATTTCATCTTTTTATTTCACCGAATCCGTTCAGCGATGTATCTTCCTCTACTTTCAATCGCCTCAACTTTACGGAAAATTCTAGTAGCACCTCTACCGAATTTGCTCTGATAGCCATCTTTGAATGCGTTGTAACATTCCTGCCAAGATGTATAATGAGTGCTAGATAATGCCCGACGTAGGAGATGGATATCAGTACCGTAATCTTCGATAGATTGGGTTGTAGTAGCCAGTCCAAAATCGATGAAGTAGATTTTACCGCTTTTATGTAGAAGTATATTCGAGGTTGTGAGGTCGCCATGGCAAATATGGATTTGATGTAGGAGGGCAACAGACTTTCCTATTTGATTGAAAACTCTCTGCCTCTTATTTGAAGATAAAATAGTAAAGTGCTCCTTAAGCCGATGGGCTTCGATGTATTCCATGATAATGGTTGCCGTCTCGATATTAACACTGAAAATAATTGGAGTGGGAACGCCAGCTCGCTTGGCAACATTGATTGTCCTAGCTTCGCGAATAGTTCTTCCACGCCGAAGTCTTTTGTCAAGTGATTCGACTCGGTAACTTTTTGGGATACGTTGTTTCCTGACGACCCGAATCCCATACCAGTCCTCCAAGAAGAGTGTGGCTTCCGCGCCTTTTGCTAGAACTACTGACATCTTTCTTACCTACTCCCACGCTATCTCCACTTGATCGATACGCCATTTGGGTAACACGTGACTATCCGAAAGAGGGGTCTCAATCTTTTCTCTTTGCAGGAGTAATCCGGTATAAGCAATCATGACGCCATTATCGCCAGCATATTTAGGAGGTACTGATGCAAAGCATGCTGATTGCTCCTGGGCTACAATTTGTAGCATTTCACGCAATCGGTTATTAGCTGCTACACCTCCCGTTGCTAGAAGTTCAGT
>CBDVBC010000210.1:0-3919 GCA_965372125.1 Candidatus Hermodarchaeota archaeon
AATCTCGCAGATCAAGCACTCCAGGCAATCAGATTCCTTGACCGGATCGACCTTCACATTACCAGACTCCAGTTCCCACTTGACAAAGACCGCTACTGGACATACCGCCAGACACTTCATGCAGCCAGTACATATATCCAAGTCGACCGCTACTCTGGTGCCGTGGATGCCCACACGAGCAGAAGCGCAGCTCCAGACGGTGTGGCCGCAATGAGTACCTCGTTTCTGCCAGCTTTGTTGAAAGGAGCGATCAATAGGCACCTGTCAATCACATCCACTCCAATAGATATTACACCTCCGTTGTCCAAATCTTATCCAATCTGGGCACTTGGTCCAGGTTGGTGTTTAGTTCCTGCATCATGGGCGGGCACCACCCCCGAAGGGGTTGTAACCTCCCGCCTCAGCCAGGCGTTTAGGGTCTCCGCCCAACTGGCGGCGACCAACAACCACAAAAGGTTCAGAGCAGAGTTCCAGTCTCGTTTCATGACCAGCCCGCACTCCTCGCAGCGGTAGACCCGTTCGGAGAGGGACAACTTCTTCTTGATGTGTCCACACCTTGAGCAGCGCTTGGAGGAGGGGTAGAAGCGGGGCGCAGTGTGGAGCTTGGAGCCATACCACCTTGTCTTGTAAGCGAGCTGTCTGCGGAACTCACAAAACCCTGCGTCCCCGATGGCTCCGGCTAGCCGGTGGTTCTTTAGCATTCCCTCCACGTGTAGGTCTTCTATAATGGTGGCTGACTTGGTTTTCGCCAGCCAAGAGGTGACCTTGTGGAGGGCGTCACGACGAATATTGGCGACCCGAGCGTGAAGCCGCTGAATCCGGAGACGGGCCTTTGCCCGGTTGCGGCTGTCCCTGCGCTTGCGGGAGAGGGCTCGCTGTGCCCGTCGGAGCTTGCGATCAAAGCGAGCCAGTGCCCTGGGGTTTGGGAACTCGGTGCCATCCGAAACCGTCAGGAGAGTCTTCAGTCCCCAGTCGGCTCCTACTGGGGAGCCGGTGTTTTCTGGTACGGTGATGCGTTCCTCCACCTGCACCGACACAAACCACCTACCCGCTTTTTCTGACACCGTTGCTGATAAAACTCGACACCAAGGAGCCTGACTGGGGAGATAGCCTTTTTCCTTGAGGCGGAGGATGGCAAACCTGGGCAGCTGGATGCGGTCGTTGTGGACTCTTATGGTTCCGGTCAGGCGGAAGGAACCGATGCCCCGTTTGCGGGACTTGTAGCGGGGGAAGCCGGGTTTTTCCCCGTTTTTGAGTCGGCGGAAGAAGTTCTTGAACGCGCGGTCCAGGTCCCGCAAGGCTTCCTGGGGTGCGCACTTGGAGACCCCATACATCCAGGGGAACCTGGTCTGTTTGAGCCGGTTGAGTTCTCTGTGGAGCTTCATAGCGCCAGGGGACCTGCCGGTCTGCTGGTATTGGCTGATCTTCTGGGTGAGCCCCCAGTTGTAGGCGAACCTTGCGGCGCCGGCATGCTGGCGTAGGAAAGTGCGTTGTTTGTTGTTGGGGCGGAGCTCCGTCTTGTAGGCTTTGTAGATGAGCATGTTGGGCGTCGAGGTGGCGGTTTTTGCCAAGACCATCTTTTGGGCTCCCATGCAAGGTGGGTGTTCCTGCCAGTCTAGTCTGGATGTTTGCTATTTTAACTACTGGTATTACTTGGGTGCTAGGAGATTATTCACGTGTGGGTGGTCCGGTGGGGCTGGTTTTTCTGCTGGTTTGTTCGCCTCCGCCTGCTTTACCCCTTCTACTCTTGGCGGCAAGATTGTACAGCTTTAAGGGCAACTCAGCGTTACCCTTTTTTAAGCAAAGTGCGCAACCAATCCCCTCCTGAAACCTAGCTGTAAGCACGGAAGGTGAACCAAAAAATTCCGACACCGTCGACGCCGATATCCGTACATGAATTAGAAGAAGTGGTTTTGGCGGGGGCTGCCCGGGTCTACGCGCAAGGACTACTACTGGAGACTCCGCCCGGGTCTACGGAGCCCTTTGAAGAGCTGGCCCGAGTGATGCGGTTGCATCTCCTACGCCATTTGCGGCACAGGAACACTCGACGAATCTGGGTAGGCATAAGGGAGGGTCATCTCTGCGGCATTCTCGATTTCTACCACAGAACCTACATAATTCATATCAGATTCCTATGTGGAATCCCCACCGGTCAAGGCATCGGCACACAGATAATGGCACATCTTGCTAGATACGCAATCGACAACAACATCGCCTTGATCACTGCTACGGTGAGTTCATTGGATGAACGGGCGATGAATTTCTATTTTCATCATCTTAGGTTCAGACGAATAGGCTTCGCTAATCAAAAGTTTGGTTTCGACCTGTTCTTCGCGACCACCGAGCCGAAACTGCTTCTCAGCAAGACTCAGTGAAGAGTAGTCCTAGCTAGCTGTCTTCCTATAAGACACCACCATTTTCAATTGTCTACTCAGTAAAACTCTTTTGCGAGAAATCTCTGTCAACACTTTGGATTCTAGTTTGGGCAGCGACACGACGCCATCCGCCCTCTTTGATGTCGAAGCCAACTATATCACCGTCTAGCTCAGGAATGACACGACAAGCGTATAGCCCGGAGGCTTCCGCAAGCAGCACCTGAGGCAGCTCACTGAACGGTTCTCCGATTTTACCTGAAGAGCTCAATACCCCATGTAAGCCACCTTGCCCGTCTGTGTTAGGGGCCTGATCATATTTCGCCCAAGAACTGTAAGCTAGCAGGTATTGACCGCTCTTCTGGTAGAGTTGTGGGACTTCGCATTCGGAATACCAGCCCGGCGAGTAAATGGGTGGCAATACAGTCCATTTGGTCAATGATTGGTTGATGGCGCGGAGTAATCCGATGCAGCCTTTCCTGCCGATTGGCTGCTGGGGGTCCTTTGCTGAAACAATCATATAGATTTCTCCGGAGACACGGAACAGGAATGGGTCGCGCCAGGCGTGGATGGTGCTGTCCCCTTGAACGGACCGGGGCTCATAGAAGCGTGGGTCAGGTTTCAACCGTAGATGGGGAACGCGCTCCCAGTGAAGGTAGTCTGTGGAAAATGCCAGCCCTATGTTTTGTGTCAGACCATCGTCTACATGTTGGTCCCTTGATGTGTAGTAGAAGAGTAGCCCGTCCCGGACCTTGATTATGTCGCCGGACCAGATGGAGGTATTGTCCCAGACGCAATTATCCCAGCTGCACTCACGGGCCTGGAAGACGTTGTCGGAGCGCCAGTCGATCTGTGTGAAATCCTGGGTAACAGCGTAGCCGATACGGGCGGAGAAATGGTGCTGGTTGGTGGCGACCAGAGAGGATTCGGCGTTCAGGTATAACAGGTGAAAGAGGCGGTCCTTTGCGTCGTAGTGGTACCAGAAATCCCATACAAACCGGCTAGGATGCTGCATAAGAGGATACATCATTCACTCCTCATCTAGTAAGAGTGCTCGCTCGATTTTCACCGTGTCGTACATGTCGCGGTCACTTTTCAGGATAACCAAGAAGTTGCCCTGGTGGAACTGGCGTGACAGCTTCACCAGGTTCTCGCTGAGAAAGCGTGCCGCCATGTCGGTGCTAAAGGCGCTGTCACCTACAATTGCTAGGATGCGGCCGGCTTCATGGTTGGGGTTTTGCATCTTGAAGATGAAGGCGTATGCGGTCTCCTCTGTGGGATTGAATGTCTCGGACTCGCCTCCTATGTTGTAGGTGAGGGTCCAATCGCTAAGTAGGTCCCCTGAGTCGTCTACGGTGATGAAGTCGCAGGCTTCGTGGTTCATGATTTGTTGGAGCTTCTGGTTGGAGCGGGGACCGCCAAAGCAGAGGATGAGTACCTTCCGCCATTCCCGTAGGGCTTGAATATCGTCGCAGAACTCCAGCGAACCGTAACCGTACTCTGTGAAGAGCTGCTCAATCCGTTTGAACGCCAGATAGTCACCAATA
>CBDVBC010000211.1:0-3918 GCA_965372125.1 Candidatus Hermodarchaeota archaeon
CATGAAGTGTATAAAAAATGATTAAAATTCCAGACACCCTTCTCTCCCGCCTCGCCGTAGTCGGCACACAACGATTCATTCGGGTCTCAAAAAATGACAAAGTCCCAATCGATAAAGCATGGCAAAAAACGGAAAACCTCCGACTCCCCACAGACCCACAACTCATCGCATGGCTCGAAGAAGGCGGCAACTACGGCGTCGTCGGCGGCCACGGTCTCATCATCATCGATGCAGACAGCGTAGAACTAGACCAACTATGCCAGCAAAAACTACCATCCACATTCACCACTAGAAGCCCCGGCTCACAGATGCACCACCGCTACTATCGCAGCAACCTCACAAAACCCCTACGGCTTAAAGATAAAAACGGTGACAATGTCGGTGACATACAGGGAAAGGGAAAACAGGTTCTCGGTCCTGGAAGCATACACCCTAATGGCGGCACATACGAAGTAGTTGTTGACACCCCCCTTGCATATATCAGCGAAAACACACTAAAAGAAATCCTCGGTGAGTGGATCGTAAAAGAATCCATCATACAACAAGCATTACTAAACGCCCAAACTGAAACCGCCGCCATCGACATCACAATCACCGAAGTAATCACAAAATACGGCATCAAACTCCGCTCACAAGGAGACGAACTACATGGATCCCACCCAGTACACGGCAGCGTCGGCGGACAAAACTTCTGGGTCAACCCAGCCAAAAACGTATGGCACTGTTTCCGCTGCGAATCAGGAGGAGGCCCACTCAGCCTCATCGCCGTCATAGAAGGAATAATCGACTGCACCGAAGCAATCAAAGGCGCCGTCAGAGGAGAAAAGTTCATACGAACCCTCAACCGAGGCAAGGAACTCGGCCTCATCCCAGACAGCCACGCCATCATCATGAGCAACGGCAAACAAATGACATTCAACCCCGAAGACTTCTTCAGCAAAAAAGAAGATGGCACAATAAAAGCCTTCATTCCCAAACGACTCGTCAGCAAAATACAGGAAGAACTAAAATTCGCCACCATAGACCGGAAAAGCGACATCTACTACTACGACGACCAAAAAGGCACCTGGTACCCCACCGGGGAACTCATCATAAGAGCCACCGCCTACTTCTTCCTCAGCAGCCTCGCCAAACGCTACTTCATAGAAGAAGTCGTCGCCTTCATCCGAGACACCAACTACATCTCACGAGACAAATTCGACCACGACATCCACCGCATCCCCGTGAAAAACGGCGTACTCAACCTCAACACCCTCACCCTAGAACCATTCGACCCACAACTCTACGCACTCACCCACATCCCCGTAGAATACAGCACCACCGCCACATGCCCAAAAACACTACAATTCCTCAACGACGTAGCACCCAACGACATCGACACACTCCAAGAATGGGTCGGCTACCACCTCTGGCGCACCTACCGCTACCAAAAATGCGTACAACTCGTAGGCGAAGGCAACAATGGAAAATCCACGTTCCTCAACCTTGTCCAAGCCATGCTCGGGCACGACAACGTCTCCAACGACACGCTCCAACAACTCATTACAGAACGATTCGCTATGGCCGACCTCTACGGCAAACTCGCCAACATAGCCGCCGACATCTCATCCGAAGAACTGCGACGCACAGGGGCATTCAAAGCACTCACCGGCGGCGACTATATACGTGCCGAAATGAAACACCAGAACCCATTCAAATTCCTCAACTACGCAAAACTCAGCTTCAGCGCCAACCGACTACCACCCACCCCAGACCTCAGTGACGCATTCTTCCGTCGCTGGATAGTTATCGGATTCCCAAACAAGTTTGACGATGACAACTGTGACCCCCACATAATAGAGAAAATAACCACACCACAGGAACTATCAGGATTCCTCAACTGGGCAGTAGAAGGACTACGCCGACTCAGAGAAAACAACCATTTCACCAAATCACAGAGCACCACAGAACTTAGAATACTCTGGAAGAACCTCAGCCAACCCGTCCACTCCTTCCTCGAACAACACACAGAGAAAAACGCCGCCAAACACACACCCAAAGATATACTATACGAAAAATACGTGGAATACTGTGCCGTAATAAAAGTCGGTGCCATCAGCTCTCGGAAATTTACCAGACAAATCAAGGATATTATGCCCACCCTTGCAGAAGCCCGAATCACCGTAGATGGAGTTCGCAAGGATTGCTGGATGGGACTAGAACTTCTAATCTCTGCCCAATTGTCCGTATTGTCAGGGTCTAATATACTTTTTAAAAACGATTCTGATCAAAACTGTAATAAAAAAGTATTTTCAACACTGACAATTGGGACAATCTGGCAGAAGGACATGATTTATGTCCATAATTGGACCCTTCAGGAGAAACTAAATAATGTTTTAGCCTACTTAAAGACCCAGCCAGAACTAAACACCACGTCACAAATCGCTAGTGATATAGGTGCTCCACCTCGTGAACTGCATAATATATTGATGACCCTTCAACGCGACGGTGTGGCTTTCCAGGCGACACCCGGACGGTGGCGGGCAACAATATGAGGGCCGCGAAAGGCATCCTCATAATGGACTGCCGTATATGCCTCTTTTATAAAGCACGCCTCGCCTCAGGCTACTGGGAACACGGAAACTACACCCACCCACGCACCTACCACGAGTGTACGAAAACCTTTAAGGTCATAAAGACAGTACATAGAAGGTGTAGTGACTACATGAGCACCAAACAAGTAGACCTTTTCGGCGTCAAGGCAAAGGGCAGGCCAGTAAGATGAGCCTCATCGACCGCTACCTCCAAAACAGACGACGCAAAAACACGAAGAAACCACCCGCCGGGGCAATCTACGTCACCAGCATAATCAAACAATGCCAACGCCAAGCCTACCTTGACATCAAACAGCGCGTCCAGCCATCAATCGTAAAGCTACGCATGTTCGAGGCCGGAAACATCCTGGAGGACTACCTTCTCAAGGTGTTCAACGAGGTAGATGAAATTGAGGTTCTTGGAACACAACTTCCAACCTACTACTATGGCGAGGACTTCACCGTTCACGGCCGGTTAGACATCTTAGCACAGCATAATAATTCTGCCATCGTGTGTCACGAGGTTAAGTCAACTCAGAACGTCCCCTACATCAGACCATGGTCTGACCACGTAGAGCAACTACAGTTTTACCTTGGGGCGCTGGGGTTGGAGTGGGGGCAGATAGACTACCTTGACAGGAGAGCCCTCGTCATGGGAGAGTATGTGATTGACACCTCCTATGATGTAGCGCGTGATCGAATGATGTTTAATGACTTGGTGCAACGTGCAGGGATATTCAGTCGAACTATGAGGGATAGTATAACTCCCCCAGCAAACCGCAGCGCATATGGTGGTAAGGGCTGTGATAACTGTGGTCATCGCCCATACTGTGACAGTTTGGAAGGGAATAGTGATGGATGAGAAGGCGCTGAACGAAGTCAAATCCCAGCTTTGGGGTCACCTTCAATATTTGGTTAAGAGAATTGGCGAGCTAAGTCAAGCAAGACATGTCGTAAATAGGTGGGATTGGCTAGGCGATCAATACGATTTCTGCAAGTCAGAAATCGCATATTGGAAAAAATACTAGTCCACCAAAAGTGTTATATACTCTTATCACCTAGATAGGGTTGACCCGAAATGACACAGTTCAGCCCCGGATGGTATGTCTGCGAGGATTGTGGTAACCCAGTACTCGCAGAAGCAGAGGATCGAATAGAGGACGATAAAGGCATAGAGCATATCTACTGCAAGCTCTGTGTTGTGGAGAGAGGGAAATGAGATATACTGCTACAGTAAGGCTTCAGAGAGGATCAACTGTTGAGATGGCCCCCTTCGAAGCACGTGATATATTGATGTCTACGGGTGCTGTCAGAATCAAGTACGGATTAGATACGGACAACCCCC
>CBDVBC010000212.1:0-3913 GCA_965372125.1 Candidatus Hermodarchaeota archaeon
CCAACTGATTCGAGGAATAATCAACCCTTACACTCTTGTGATAATCGCCATAGTGCCTAGCCATGACATGGCTACGGTCTCCCCCCCTGCTCGCGAGGATGTGGCAAGGGTTTGTGCAGTCGCTCGTATCCTGTTCCCTAAAACTGAAATTGCCCTTGGTTGCATGCGCCCTCGGGGTAAGGTTCGTCGAGATATGGAAAAGTTAGCCATCGAGGCTGGCATTACACGGATTGCAGTCCCAGCACAAACTACCTTGAAGTATCTCGAAGATAACAATTACACAACTTCAGCTCATAGAACTTGCTGCGTCGTGTGATAGGAAAGTGAGAAGTGTAACAGATTCATGCGGTATTACTGATTTTGGTTCAGCGAGTCAACTAATCCTTGACAGTGGAGATTTCTACGCCCTTTGAGCTGATCACTGCGATTTGAATGGCGCCACCTGAAGCTATATCCCGTCTTCGAGCAGCATTAACAGCCCTTTTGACGAGATCCTTTCCTTTACTGAGGGTCATCTTGTCCTCGTATCCGTCTTCAAGTACACCAAAAGCGACGACAGATCCACTTCCGGTGGAAGTGAATTTATCCTCTTGAAGCATACTCCCAAGGGGATCCAGAGTATAGATGTGAGCGCCAGCATCATCTACTCCAGCAATGATTAGCATCGAAATAAGAGGAAACATACGGTTTCGAAAGAGAATGGACGAAGTAAGACGCGAAACAGCTTTCACTGACAAGTCACGCCCCTTCTCTAGCGCCTCCAATCTAGAAATTGCCCGGACACTGTTAATTATTTGTTGGCAGTCGGCTACAGATCCAGAAATCGTCACTGCTATGCTATCAGTGAGTTGATGGATTTTTGGAGCAGTGTCACTTGCTACTGTGTACCCCATTGTGGCCTGGCTTTCAGTACCCAACACTATTCCATCGGTGCATTTCACCGCGATTGTTGTCGTGTGGGACATTAATCGCTGCCCGTCTTCAGGACGTCTCATCATTTTACTGCCCTCGAACACTTCTTGTCTCTGCCAATCTACCTAAATCATTTAAGCTTTCTTGTTTAACAATTCATACTGGTAAGTCGAAGTTGACTGGATTCGAGTCAAAAGATTTTTAGCTGGTTTGATTCTCCCTTCAAAGCACTCGGTTTACTAGGAGATAGTATCTTGGTTCTTAGACCTGAAATCCACGCACCGAAAACTGGGCAGAAACGACATGGTCGAGGCTTCACTCTTAAGGAGTTGAAGGACGCTGGCTTATCCCTAAGTGATGCTAGGTGGATGGCAATCCCTATTGATCGCCGACGAAGCACTCACTACCCTGATAATATTACCCTCCTTAAGGAATATTTTGAACGGATTAGGAAGCTAAGCGAAGAAGCCAAGCCTGTCGAACCGAAAGAACGAACAGTGGAGCGTGAAGCTCCAAAGCTGGCCCCAACTCCAGTGGAAACTGATTTGACCGAATTACCTCAAATCACCAAAAAGATAGTAGAAACCCTGGTAGCCACCGGGATTACTAGCATTCATACCCTATCAACAACATCGCCGCGGCGTCTCGCTCGGCTTACAGACATAAAACGTGGGCGCGCTGAGAAGCTCATTGACACTGCAAAACGCTATCTCCGCGATGAGTCCCGCGCCATTCGTGAGGAAAAGGCTCAGAAACCAAAAATCACCGAACTGAAACATCTACCTGACATCAACCGAGGCGATATACGAAAGTTGAAAGACCTCGGTGTTACTAGTCTTGATGACCTCAAATCAGAAAATACGCGTGATCTCTCACTCTTAACTGGAATCCCGGAATCTCGTATCAAAGAATGGGTCAAAATTATCCGCAAGCTTCCGAAAGAGTAACGCTGTCATATCACCCTCTCCAGATTTGAACCCGGGAGTTCCTCGGTATTCGAGGCACTTGGGATTAGGTGACTTCATTGCGTTATCAGAAAGCCAAACGATAAGAGGAATTCCCTTAAACGATTTTAAACATAGAAAGGCTGAAAAGGTGATATAGCCGATTTCTCTACTAATTCGAAATAGGAGCCGCAGTAATATGGCCCCAGCTGGAAAAACATCAAGAAAATTAGCAAGAGTAAACGGTGAAACCTGCGGAATATGTCAGGCATGCGCTATTGTCTGTCCCACCAACGCCATCGATGTCTTTGAGCATTACATCGTAATTTTGCCTGACAAGTGCAATGGCTGTGGCACTTGCACAAAGGTATGCCCTGTGGAGGCGATTAAACTTGCCGAGCGATAATCATATAATAATTGTCGGTGGTGGCCCAGCGGGGTCTGCCACTGCACTGGCTGCATTGCGTGAAGGTGCAGAAGTTACTATTGTCGATCGAAAAACACATGTGGGAATTCCGGTTCAATGCGGCGAAGCGATTGGCAAAACCGGGCCGAGTATCGCTGAAATCGAGATACCTGAAGAATCAATCCGAGTTCCCATCCGAGGCTTTCGAGTATATAGCCCTGCACTCATTTCAGTTGATTTTATCGAGAAAGAACCCAGTGGCTATATCATTGATCGTCGTGTATTTGACAAGGAGTTGCTGGCTCGTGCTGCTGAGTCTGGCTCGGACGTGCTCCTAGGCGCTAAAGTCATCGATTTGACACGGAAAAAAGGCACAGTTGATGGAGTGGTTGTACGTCATAATGGCGCGCGCAAGACCATCAAAGCAAACGCCGTTATTGGAGCTGATGGAGTAAACAGCGAAATAGCCCGCTTAACTGGATTACGCCGCTCGTTCAAACCTGCAGATATCGACTCCTGTTTTGGCTATGAAATGGTCAACTGCGACCTCGAATTCCCTGATTTAATGGAGTTTCTACTAGGTAGTAATCTGTGTCCTCGCGGCTACATTTGGATTTTTCCTAAGGGCGAGGGACGAGCTAATGTAGGTATCGGGATTGGTGGAGGTTTTGGCGTTCACACTGCGCAACAGTATCTAGATAATTTCCTGAAACATCACGAGATTGCTAAACGCCAGCTTGCACAAGCAAAGGTTATCGAATGCCGCGTTGGAGCTCTACCCGTTTGTGGACCAAACGAACAGAACGTTGTTGATGGCGCGCTTCTTGTGGGTGATGCTGCTGGCCATGTACACCCAATAACTGGAGGCGGGATAGGCTATGCTTTGGTTTGCGGCAGTATTGCTGGGCAAGTCGCAGCGAAATGTGTGGCAAAAGGCGATGTTTCCACGTCGAAGCTCCAGGAATACGAAACGAAATGGCGTAAACGCTATGGTGGCGAATTCGCTCAGTCTCTAAAACTTAGAGATCTTCTCACCGAGACTGAAGACGAAGCCCTCGACAAGCTCGCAAAAATCGTTACTGGAAAATCCGTCGTAAAGCTGGCTGCTGCCCGAAAGGTGAAAATCTTTGCAAAAGCAATAGCTACCCGAGATCGAAGGCTCATAACTTTGATGAAAGAGCTGCGAAAACTAAAGATGGTCTGATTACAACCTGCAAGAGAGATATTTCTTTTATATGATAGGAAGTATTTTCAATTCAGCCACTAAGTAAACTATAACTTTATCACTACGAATTGTCCAAGCTCTCATGGATATATATACGAGGTTATTCTAAATGGGAAACACTGCTACAGGGGCCGTAGTCGGATTCTTTGCTGCTATCATCCTAGCATTTGCTGTCATCTACGCAAGTATTATATTTAGCCTCCCGTTTTGGGGGACTGGTTGGATACCAACAGATTTCGAAACCACTTTCATGTCTATCTCTATTTTCCTACAAATCTTTAATGCAATGGCAGAATTCCTACTGAAAGTCTATCCTAATACATACATTCTTGGCTCAATTGTCTGGATAATGAGTGGATTGTTTGCTGGAATGCTCACTCGTGATGTTGTTAAAGGCGTTTCAGCAGGTCTAGTCTCTGCAATCAT
>CBDVBC010000213.1:0-3907 GCA_965372125.1 Candidatus Hermodarchaeota archaeon
CGCCAGTTGGGCGGAGACCCTAAACGCCTGGCTGAGGCGGGAGGTTACAACCCCCTTGGGGGTGGTGCCCGCCCATGATGCAGGAACCAAACACCAAGGAGGATCTAGTGTCCTGTCTGGGTAAGTTTTGGACAACGGCGACCAGACCTGCAGATACATAATGGTCCCAGACTCCAGAGTAATGGAGTATCAAGAGCGACTCGACGAATTCAAGTAGCTCAAAGCGCTACTAGTACTGAAAGCAGGTCTGAGCCTTAGGAAAAACTAATACTCTAACTGTTCTCCGAGGGAGTCTCCTCCTTTGGAGAATATTCCTTTTTTTCTCGGGTAATAAACCTGAAATCTGGTTTAAAGTGCTCCTCGTCTTCTGAAGCGTTTTCGTCTAGCTCCGGGGAAGACCCTGCCGCAGTGTTGGCATCTGGTTGACATTGACTCATTGTCTTTTCCGCAGAAGATGCAGACAACTTTACGGACAATACGGACCCCGCCCGGTCTAGATATCTGGGTGGGTGACCCAAAGGCCGCAATGAGTAGGAGCATCCGTTTGGCGACGATGTCGCGTTTCATGTAACCATTAAGATTCAGCAACACGGTTAAGAGGACGACACCAGATAGGACGATTAACATCCAAAAGGCCGGACTCAAGACCATAGGTGTGGGACTTAACCCGGAAAGTATGAAGGAGGAGAAGAAGAGCACGAAGAGGATGCTGACATACGCGATGACAATGCCTAGCCCGATCATTGGAGGCCAGAAGGTTGAACACTCGATTCTAGTTCCTTTTTCCTCCGGGATTATTCGGAACCTGATGTTCTTTGCGATTGTTTCAGCGGTGATTCCCCACCAGGACCCATGTTCGATCTCTAGCCCGACGGGTGGGCGGTCCCTGGCTATGCTGCACCCTTCCTCAAGGGCTATTCGCTTTAACTCCACATAGGTTTCTTCAGGCGCAAGTATAGTCCTGATTTCCTGTTGCAAAAGATGAACCACCTTACAAGCGTTAGATTAGCCGATTTTATTTTTCTATGTTTCCGTCTGGGCAAACAATAACTGATACATCTCACGCGTTGGAACACGCTATTTATCTCCATAGAATTGGGGGGAGATAAACCGGATAAGTGCACAGATCACTGCATCCCGTAGTATGGCTGTCCTGGTCAGTGAGCTCTGTGTCAGTACGCCTATAGCACCTTCCCCCTGAAAGAGGTTCTCCCCGCCCATCACCGCGTCGATTACCTGTTTGAAGTCGTCGCTGGTGGGGTCAAGCTCTGCAAGAAGCCCTGGGGGTAACTCGAAGCCTGCAGAGCTACCGAGACCCTGTCTATCAGCTTGCTGCACAACAGCAAAGGCTAGGGCAAGTTCGTGCTCGCTCGTCGTAATGATTCCAGCCTCTATTCCCACGGAGAAGTCGGCATCAGGCATCGCCTCAGCCGCCCCCCGCGCCCGGGTTAAGGCTCCCTTTAAAGTCTCTACCCCTGATGTAGGGAAGGGCTTCACGCCTGACGAAACCTTGACCTCGACCACCTCCACCGCGTCGAAATATATGGCGAAGGCTTGTCGGGTTGCTTCTACTTTCACAGGGTTGTGCGAACCTAATGCGACACGCATAATTTTTTGACTCCTCTAACCAAGACAGGAACCTTTTCAAATAACCAATACAATACTCATAGTTAGGAAAGGAGTGTAGAATATTGGTTTCTAAGAAAACCGCACTAATTCTAATAGTAATCATCGCTTCAGCTAGTATTATCGGCGTCTTCTTTATCGTACCAATGATATTTCGGCCAATTCCATTGAACTACCAGGGACACATCCTTATTTTCGAAGTCAACTACTTGCCCACAGACTCGGAAGAGTTCATAGAGCTTTATATGTGGGAGAACACAACGACTTTGGACCTCAACGGCTGGACTATAGTCACACCCTCTGGCATATTTGTGTTACCATCGATTACTGGACTCAGTATCTATGACTTTATCCTGTTACGATTTGGTACAGGCACCAGCGACCTCGATGCCTCCGATGGCTCAGCTACTGTCTATCTTGCCACGGGATTAACTGATGTTTTGCCCAACGCTGGAGAAGCGACTCTAAATTCTGCCACCGGTCAATCTGTCGATTTTGTCAAATGGGCTGGTGGGAGCAGTGCAAGCATTTATCGTACTTGGCTAGCAGGCGACCCAGGTCCCACAGCGAATGCCTCCGAATCAATCCAGCTCTTCGGTGTAGACACAAACTCGAGCACCAACTGGCTCAGCGCCCCACCCACACCTGGTAGCCAAAACGCTCTACAGTGGGACAAACCCACCCTTGGGTACGGGTTTATCCTAGGGAATGGCGTTTACAACATCACCACACCAGACCGACCTTGGCTCCCTCTGGCAAACGACACCGAGTTTCAGGTTACGGGTAACGGCGTTAACGCCCCAATGATACAGAAAATCAGGGAAATGTTGAACTTCACGGCCGACTTCTACGAGAACATGGGCTTCCCTCGCCCCGTCAATGACTCGGATGGTAAAATCCATGTCAAAGTCGTCAATGGCACAAAACCCTTTACCACAGGCACAGCTGATGAATATGGAAGGATTGAGATCTTCATTGGAACCAATTCAAGCGAAACCGAAATCAAAGTGGCTGTAGAACACGAAATGTTTCACCTTGTCCAGTGGCATCGAGAAAAGAATCCTGCAGGAGAAATCGAAACCAACATGCCCGATCCCGCCTGTTCGAACAACTGGTGGGAGGAGGGCATGGCCGAATACTGGGGTATCAGGTCTACAATGCAGAACTACGGCAAGACCATGGAAGAGGTCCAGCAGGCCCGTCGTGATACCGGAAGTATAAACTGGTGGGACCACGGACGCGACCTGAGCACCGATATCTTTGTGCCCTGTCATTGGAGCGGCCAATGGGACGACTACCAAACAGCGTTTCAGTTCATCAAGTTCTTGATGGAAAAGTATGGTATCGAGAGTGTTCTGTTAATCCATAATTTGATGAGGAACAATCTGGACAATAACACCAATGATGTCAGCGCCCGCGACGCTCTGGAACAAATACTTGGTAAGACACTGGATGCAGTTCTCGCTGAATTCTACCTATGGCGTGTCTTTGACCGTCAGAGCGGCGAAATCCCCCCAGTTATTATCAACCTAAACATTACCATAGGCTCACCTCCAGGCGATCCCCCCACTTCCACCAGCGAGATAGAGACAGCGCCACCCGGTAGGGCCATTGTCCAGAACATCACCTTAAACGGCACAAAGCCCGTATCCATCACATTCAGGACGCAGGCAGGTTCGAATTGGACCATCATCGTCCGAATCTACAATAGCACGGACGGCACTAACCAGACACAACAGTTCACACATGATGGTACAGAGGGCTCCGTAGATGTGGATCCCAGCAAAGGAATCAAAAAAGTCACCATCATAAAGATACGCCACCTCAACGCCACCAGCAACTCCATCAACATCACTCTACAAGAGAATCCAGACCCACCAGGGCCTCCGGTAGTATATTTCCACGTTGACTCAGCGACTGGTAGAACACCAGTAACGAACCATCTGCCAACAAAACCATTGACACAGTCTAGAACGCTTATCAGTAAATCCGCCGTTTTCTCCCACGTCAGGAGATCACTAATCTTTAGAGAGGTCACCAGCGTTTCGTCCTTCAAGGCTCAAACAATGATAGATATCCTTAGACGACCTGCTATTCAATAGAAAAGCAACTGAATAACTGGAGAGAGACAAATACAGCTGTCAAATCATAATCTCTCTCCACTTCCTCCTTTTTTCAGCATCTGCCAACACAAAACAGAGTAATATTAAGTAGGACGAATTAAGTAGGGCAACACCCTCCCTTTTTAAAGAGGAAATATTGATATTTTCCCGAGAAGAAT
>CBDVBC010000214.1:0-3900 GCA_965372125.1 Candidatus Hermodarchaeota archaeon
TTACCTCCACATAGTTTTCCATCTCCTTCGATACCTATCTCTAGCATAGGCGTTAGGGCTTGTCAAGGCTAGCGGTGTTTTGGTCGATTGTACATTCTGACGAATTGTTACCCAGTCTTCCCTTAAGCGCAAATCCCTTCTCAAAAGCTCCCGTTTACGTCCTTGCTAACATAACCTCCCTTTCCAATTTGGTAATTACTTCATGAAGCCACACCCGTTCGGCTATACGAGTGCACGCTTGCCGCCTAGTGTTCCACCCCGGTTGACAATCCAAGGGAGTCTTTATGTGCTGGTGGTGCAGGGGTTCGGTAGCAAGCCGATTGTACCCATTTCTTCTTCCAAATCGTTCCCTCAGCGGAGGGACCTCGCTAGTCGGGCAAAAAGCCCGACTGGATGAAGTTGTCAGTGAGATTGCCTGACCTGCGTGGTACGACACAATTGACTTACAATTAGCTAAGGATGGTACCTTTGGTCGATAGACGCAAGCATCATTATGTAGTATAAATCAAAGGAACCGCAAAGCGTGGCAAGACCGAATACTCCGTTCCGAGAAAGGCAAACCGCGAGAAATCGTGGGACGCAAAGTTACGGGTCTAAGGTTGAGAGGATTCAACCAGGATAGCCGGGCTGCCGAAGACGGAGCTAGTCATAAGAAGCCTTTCTCGGATAGGGAAGGCTTCTCTGATTCAGCAGGGTGTTGGTTGAGAGGGTATGATGCAAAACCATACAGCAAGGCTGACACCACAAGAGGGGGAAGCGACAATGGGGGTTTCTTTTGAGGAACTATGGAGGCAATTTGAGGAGCGGCTTTCCTGTGGGAAGCTCGAGTTGAAGCGTCTGGAGCTGCTGGGGGAGATGAAGCAGATGGAGATGGACGCCAAGCGGAAAGAACTGGTTGGCGGAGCCAGTGGAGATGAAAGACTAGCTTCGGCGACCTGAAGATGCGGACGATGATCCAGACCATGAGGACAAAGCCCAGGAGTACGCCTAGCGTTTTGCCCAAGGCGAACAAGAGGGCGGATTGAGTAATGCTCGCAGTCGATACTTCGCTGGCTACGATGCAGGCTGCCCCACGGATAACTGCTGGCGAGCGGTGGCTGGATCCCCAATTTGACAACTTGTCCTATTCTTGAAGGAGTGTACAAATGAGAACAACAAGAAAGATCATCCTTGGTACCATGATTCTTTTGCTAGGCTTGTGTGTGCCCCTTTTGTCTGGGTGTCAAATGAACATCAATGCACCCTCACCCAGTCCGGTTGATGATGGATATGGAATAGATTTGTATCCAAACTGCAACTGTTGCAACCGGACCATCCAGTCCGAAGACACAGGCTCCCCAAATCCTGCTGCAGTTTACTGTGATAAACTGGGATATCAATATGATACGAGAGAGGATGAGGGAGGAAACCAGTACGGTGTGTGCGTTTTCCCTGACGGTTCTGAGTGCGATGCTTGGGGCTTTTTTAAGGGCAAATGTGGAAAAGATTATTCTTATTGCGCAAAGAACGGTTATGATATTGAAACCGAAGTGGTGGATATGGGAAGTTATTCCACAGAATGTGCCGTTTGTGTTTCTAAAGAAACGTCCCCTTTGAAGGACATAAGGATACCCATGCTTGAGTTAATGGAAGAGAATGGAGAGCCTTTAATGGATGCAGAAGCGTCCAGAACAGAAAAAGATGATAAGAACAAAGACATTGAATCAAGCGATATAGAAAGCAGTAGCGAAAGAGGCGATCTTCCTTCAGAATTTGATTGGCGTGACATAGATGGCCACACCTATGTTGGATCTATTCGAGATCAGGGTTCTTGTGGTAGTTGCTACGCATTCGCTGCTGCTGCCGCTGCAGAAACAGTTTACAATATCGCACAAAACCTGACTGATGGAAACTGTAGCGACTTCTCAGAGTCTTTTATCATATGGTGCCTTGGAAGACTACCCCAGTACTCCTCGCATTTCTTCGGCTGTGGTGGGGCGGATTATGACTATTATGAGCTTGAGGCACTTACCGTGGAGGGGATATGCAGCGAATCCGATTTCCTCTATCAGACCTCGGATCCTGGGGACTGCACGCACTGGGGGGACCCGACAACGGTCTTTTCATCATGGCACAGGATACCGTGTAACGATATTGATGCAATAAAGACAGCTATAATGGACTATGGTACAGTAGATGCGGCAGTTTATGCTAACGGCGGTTTTCAGTCCTACAGTGGAGGTATCTATACTGATTCGAACACTACCTGCGATGCAAGTCCGTGCTACTACGCTACCACAAACCATGCCATAGCTTTAGTGGGTTGGGGACACGACGATACATATGGAGATTATTGGATCTTGCGTAATAGCTGGGGTGCAGACTGGGGTGAAAACGGATACATGCGAATTGATGCCACCTCCGCAGCAGTAGCCTGTGCGGCTACTTACCTCATCTTGAGCGCTCCGGCTGTTGCCACGGCACCGGCATCGAATGTGTCTTCAGATTCAGCCACCCTGAATGGCACCGTCAACCCTCGCGGTAAAAGCACGATGTACTACTTTGAATACGGGACAACTACAGACTATGGTTCGACGACACCCAACACGAGCGCTGGTTCGGGCTCGAGTGATGTGCCGGTGAGTGCTGACGTGACCGAGCTCACCCAGCAAACCACTTACCATTTCAGGCTAGTAGCTACCAATAGCGATGGGACGAGCCGTAGCGAAGACCGAACTTTCGCCACAACCGGTGATCCTATAGCGCCAACGGTTACCACCGGTTCTGCCACGAATGTGACATATAACTCTGCCACCTTGAACGGTACGGTCAATCCTCACGGAGCCTCCACAGAGGTGGTTTTTGAATATGGCGTAGACACTACCTACGGGAGCAGTGCTACCGCGGAGCAAAGTCCACTTACTGGTACGAGCGACGAGGCAGTGAGTGCCACCGTGGCAGGGTTGGATAATCACACCACATACCATTATCGAGTTGTAGCCACTAATGCCTCTGGCCCGAGCTATGGCTCTGACCTTACCTTCACCACAGTGGGGCTTATTTACTCGGCAGACATGGATACGGACCCGGGTTGGACCTTGGATTCCGATTGGGAATGGGGAACACCCAGCGGGAATGGTGGAGAATTTGGATATCCCGACCCGACCGCGGGGCACACTGGAACTAAGGTCATAGGGTACAACCTCTCCGGAGATTACCCGCCTGACCTCACGCCGACAAGATGGGCAACGACGCCTGCTATAGATTGTACGAACTATACCAGCGTTGAACTGAACTTCTATCGCTGGCTTAATGTTGAAAGGAACTCGTACGACCACGCATACATCCAAGTCTCTGACGATGGCGAGAACTGGAATCAAATCTGGCAGAACCCCGATTCCGAAGTAGCAGATTCGAGTTGGGTTTTGCAGACGTTGGATATCTCAAGCATCGCTGACAGTCAACCTAGTGTCATTATCCGATGGGGTATGGGAACAACTGATGGATCTTGGCAGTACTCCGGCTGGAATTTGGACGATGTGGAAATAAGGGGCGAGTATACTGGTCCCACACCCACACCTACGCCAACACCAACCCCTACTCCCACTGATGAGATAGGCCTCTTTCGCCCCTCCAACGGCATATGGTATGTGGATGTTGACGGCAACGGCTACTGGAGTGACGGCGACCAATGGTTGGGTAGCTTCGGCGACACTGGTGACCAGGCGGTGGCCGGCGATTGGGATGGCGATGGCACTGATGAGATAGGCCTCTTTCGCCCCTCCAACGGTATATGGTATCTGGATGTTGACGGCAACGGCTACTGGAGTGAAGGCGACCAATGGTTGGGTAGCTTTGGCGACACTGGTGACCAGGCGGTGGCCGGCGATTGGGATGGCGATGGCACTGATGAGATAGGCC
>CBDVBC010000215.1:0-3898 GCA_965372125.1 Candidatus Hermodarchaeota archaeon
GAGCGCTCTTTCAAGGAATCCTAGGTTTTGTCTTAGCTGTCCTCTGCATTGCATCAGCAGTCCAGCGATCCAGAAGAGGTCTAGGCTTGTGAAGAGGTTACAAGCGTCTTCGAATTGGAGTTCAGCATCAAAGAGGAGGTCAAGGAATTGTTCGTCATTATTGATTTGGAGGAGCGAGTAGATATCCTCCTGGAGCTTAGCCTTGTCCTCATCGCTAATGACATAGCCTCTGATCCCGACAGAGTAGACATCTGAGAGGAGCTTGATGTTGATGACGTGTAGTCCTTGGCCTATTCCTTCAGAAAGCCAGCGGAAAATGGTGGCGACCTCTGATGACGCCTTGTCACCTCGCTTCTGTGCTTGAACTACGACATCCCCGACTTGCTCGGATAGCTCGTAGAATTGGTGTGAAAGGTTGTTGCTACGGCGGACTTGCCGCATCATTGCTTGAAGTCCTTTCATAGCACGCCCCGGATCTTCAACAATCCTGACTTGACGGTAGCCTAGGCCCTCAATTAGCTGGATTAGGGCATCTGCCGCCTGCTGCTGTAAAACCAGGCTTTTCTGCTTCGCCTTCTGAACAGTGAGCTGCTCACTGGCATCGTAGGTCACCCGGAGGTAAGCGAAGGCGCCACCAATATAGCTAGAAACAACCCGCGTCAAAGTGGGGAAGGGTTTCGCCAGTTCTTCTCTGGCGATTTGCTCCTGCAATTCGGCAACACCGAAGAACCGGGCAGGAGGCATCGGATCCTCGGGTTCAGCTGACAGGCTAAGTGCGAGCGCCTCGTTCCACAAATAGATGGCGCCAAGGGGGATATTCATGTCGGGCTGCTTTTGCCGATCGGTGATAGCCTTCATCGCTGTCTTGCGGAAGGATTTAGCGGCAGCACTCAGCACCTCCTTCTCCTCCTCTGAAACCGAATCGGCAATCACTCCGCTGATAAGGGAACGAATGGCGTAACCCTGATAGAGCACCTGCTCTAGATCGCCTAGCTCCTGATAACTAAGGTACTCTTGAATCATGGCGGAGAGCGGGGATAATGGGGAGGCTTCGAGCCGTTGTGTTTGTGCCATCATGCGGAAAGACTGGGCTGCACGTTTCCATTCGCCTGCCTTACCGTACATGGCTCCTGCCGCGTCAAGGGCTTGAACTGCCTGGGACTTGGCGGTGCTCGAGGCTAGGCGGGCTTGTTTTTCCTGCTCAGCCTCCGACCTGTACACATAATCTTGGGGACGGACATCTTCGGTGAGAAATGCCTCCATATCACGCCAATGACCTGCAATAGCTTCACAATCTTGGGCAATGGATTTGACCACCTCACCTTCAATCTTTTCAGAGGCAGCCGAACTCACACGAAGCATTAGCTCATTTACCCGTGATAGGAGGTCGTGAACTTGAACACCTTTATTCTTTGGAAGATGCTCGGTAATTTCTTCGAGGAGCGTTTTGGCCTCCTCGAACTGTTTTTGTAACTCGCTCAAACGAGATTTATGGTCGAGTTCAACCATTTTTTGTACACCAGACCAATCGATTCTGAAACAATCTGTGGTCATAGGTTATAACCTTTCATTAAAAAAGCTCTTCCTCTTAGCAAAAAAAGTGGCTGGAGACCTTCCCAGAACCCCTGTAAGGGTAAACCAGAGTTGTCTTCAAAGTTGTCCAATCTTGCCGCCCAGAGCACAAAGGCAGACAGGGGCGAAGAGATCAGCAGAAAGGCACCCAGCCCCCCAATCACCCCAAGGACCCAGACCCGAAAAGGGCCCCAACACCCTCCAACGGCTACTCCCCACACTGAACCACCCACATCGTAATAGCTTGGCACCAGAGGGTAATACAGGAGTTAAAATAAGAACCGCCCACCTAGACCAGTAAGAACCCCCTCCTGAGGAGCGGAAAACTCCCTGGCTAAAACCCCCACAAAGAGCCCCAACATGCTCATCCACAGGGCCTACAAGACCGAACTCAGACCCAACAACCGCCAACGCAACCTCCTCTGCCAGCACGCTGGCACCGCCCGCTTTGCCTACAACTGGGGGCTCACCCAGAAGGTCCACTCCTACCAGAAAACCGGCAAGTCCCCCGGTGCCATGGAGCTCCACCGCCAACTCAACCAGCTCAAACCCACCCACTTCCCCTGGATGTATAAGGTGTCTAAGTGCGCACCCCAGGAAGCCCTCAGGGACCTGGACCAAGCCTTCAGAAACTTCTTCCGCCGACACAAAAAAGGGGAGAAGCCAGGCTTCCCCCGCTATAAATCACGGAAACGGGGTGTGGGCTCCTTCCGCCTCACCGGGGTCATCCACGTTTACCCAGACCGCATCCAGCTCCCCCGGCTGGGGGTCCTCCACCTCAAGGAGCGCAACTACCTGCCCTCAGGGGGCTCCTGGCGTCGGGTGTTGTCAGCGACGGTCTCGGAGAAGGCGGGGAGATGGTACGTTTCAGTGCAAGTGGAGGAGCGCATCATCGTCCCAGAAAACACCGGATCCCCAGCAGGAGCCGACTGGGGGCTGGAAACCCTCCTGACAATCTCCGATGGCACCGAGTTCCCGAACCCCAGAGCACTAGCCCGTTTTGATCGCAAGCTCCGCAGAGCCCAGCGAGCCCTGGCCCGAAAACGCAAGGGCAGCAGAAACCGGGCACGAGCCCGCCAAAGGCTTCAGCGGCTCCACGCCCGCATCACCAACATTCGCCGTGACGCCCTCCACAAGGTCACCTCCTGGCTGGCGAAAACCAAGTCAGCCACCATCATCGAAGACCTCCACGTTGAGGGACTGCTCAAGAATCACAGGCTCGCAGGAGCTATAGCTGATGCGGGGTTCGGGGAGCTACGTCGACAGCTCGCCTACAAGACCCGATGGTATGGGTCTCGGCTCCACCAGGCTCCCCGCTTCTACCCCTCGTCTAAGCGCTGTTCTAAGTGTGGACACATAAAGAAGAAGCTGTCTTTGTCCGAGCGGGTCTACCGCTGCGAGAGGTGCGGGCTGGTCATGAAACGGGACCGGAACTCTTCTCTTAACCTTTTGTGGTTGTTGGTCGCCGCCAGTTGGGCGGAGACCCTAAACGCCTGGCTGAGGCGGGAGGTTACAACCCCTCGCGGGGTGGTGCCCGCCCATGATGCAGGAACCAAACACCAACCCAGGCCTAGTGCCAAGATTGGATAAGATTTGGACAACGGTTTTCCCTTGGTGAATATACAAGCAGCCAAGCTTCGAGGGTGGGCACGGGAATCTCTCGTAACGGATGGAGCGGTCGTGCTGTTGGCAGCGGGTTCGGCACCCAAAAGATGAAGAGTAGCAAGCCATCCACGCCTTTGCCCTGATTTGAAATCCATCCCTTCTTCGCCTGTGTTTCCGAAGCGTTGTTGTTAGTCGATTCTGATTGTTCCGCGTTTTCCAACAACAAGGACCCTGCGTTGGCCCTGAGTCTTCACGAGTCGCTCACCGTGAACTGCCAATGTTGTGTCTTCCCGGGTCATCACCAGCTTGCCCTCAATAGATATGATACGAGTTTTCCCCTGGTGAATATCAAGAATCGTGGCGACCCATCCATGTCCTTCTCGTGGTTTGAAGTGTATTCCTTCTTGGCTTGTGTTTCCAAAGCGTTCAAGGATTTGTTGTGCTCGCCAGTTGGCCTCCTCCTCAGACTCCAGATAAAGACGCTTCAGATCACCCTTGCCTATTTGTGTAACTGATGGAGGTGACCAATCGCCGTTCAGTGTCAGGAGTAGGAGGCTGCCGTTCCAGGAATAATCGTAGGACTTGCCTACTGCTCCACGTCGTGTCTCAGCGATTGCATCTACGAGGTAGTAGCCGGAACCGATGAAGACTCCGCCCACTTCAAGGCCATTTGAGAAAATCGGGAAGTAGAGTGTTCCCGGGTCTATCTGGATTAGTGCTT
>CBDVBC010000216.1:0-3890 GCA_965372125.1 Candidatus Hermodarchaeota archaeon
AAAAAAGGGAGTGAAGAGAGTTGTGTGTCTCGAAGGTGTCGCTGTAAAGAAGCGGGATAAAAGACCGATGGTTTTTGGTGCAGCTGAACCACATCTTCTGAAGTATCTTGAGAAACATGGAATACCAAGGGTACAGAAAGGGATGGTAGCAGGTATTGCTGGTGCTCTTTTGAATGAGTGTCTCATTAGGAAGCTGGAAGGGTACTGCCTGTTGGTACCAGCGTTAGCCAATTCGCCTGACCCCGGAGCTGCAGCTAGTATGGTGACAACGCTAAATCGGTTCTTAAACTTAGATGTAAGTGTCCAGCCACTCATACAGAATCAATCAGTCATCAAGGCTCAATTAAATCCTTTAGTAGAACAATCTCAAAGAGAAGAGCGGCATACACAAGAGCGCGGATTCAGACCAATACCATTCTACACTTAGCGTCAAATATATTTTCTATAATCCATTCAGGCTTTCAGCTATTCATAAGCCCAAAGGATACAATCAACCTTCCTGGAATATTCTCATTACAGATTCTTTGATTCTGGGGAGCTTGTAGGAAAACTAGGACATGTGATCAAACTTGGTTCAATCTTGTGAGTAGTGATCGAGTAGGAGTTTAAGTCGCTCTTGTCTTTCATCTTCATCAATTTTCCTCGATTGACGCTTGACCCTAGAGCCCTCCTCGATGACTTCAACGAAATCCCGTTGAGAGTGTTTTATCGGAAACCGAATAATGTATTCCTTGGCAGCCCTAGCTGTTATCTTAAAACCGCATGAACACCTAAGGACAACCTTACCTACCTTGTCCTTCGCTGGAAGCAGAAGGTTAGAACATTTTGGGCAAAACTTCATTGTTCTCAACCCCACTGAAGCGTGTCAGTTGCGTTAGCCGAAGTGTACGAGTTATTAAACTTTTCGTACACCCGCTCAAGGCCGTGCTGCAGATTCTAGAATCTCTCGTGTTGCTCGAACCAGCTGTGTGCTTGTCAGTCTTATTATTTGTAGAGCTTCAGCAAGACGTATTGCCCGTTTGAGAATTTGTGTCTGAATACTGCAAATCGTTTGGATTTGCTCACCATCGATTCCTGCACTAGGTTTATGTAAAACGTCGTCGATAACCAAGGGGAGAACTTGAAAGTAGTATTGTTGAGCATCATCAGCCATTCGTTTTTGCCACATCTTCAAAAAGCGATGTGTAAGGGGTCTTTCTAGCAAAATTTGCCAATTCTCATTTAGGCGGATTTCACCAGTTTCATTGAACCGAACGCGGAGTTCTACGCGCGTTAGCGCGTTCTGCTCTTTCATCTCGGATTTTACTGGTTTGACATCTAGAATAAACCCAAGTTCATCACGGGGTCCGAGAAGCCAATTTCCCCGTTTCACATCCACTGTTGTTGTGCCCTCTAAAAGGTACGAGAACTGACGCTTCCTAAATCTTGCCCTTCTTTCGCCCATACTTTCTGCATCAAGAAGTGTTATCAGGTATCCAGATCGGTTGTGCTGCTGGCGCACAGCAATTATCCGGATAACTCCAAAAGTATCCTCATCGTTTTGATCTAAGGGGCGCATTCTCAGCACGAGCCGCCAATCTCCAAGGAGTATATCAACTTCTAACCTTTATAAATATCAGTCCCAGAAGAAGCTATGTTAAATCTGAATCTTCTGTCATTTCAGCTAGAATAAGAGATGGAGCGATTGCACAACTTCTGGTCGTTCAGTAATGATGAACAGTAGAGATAGTATAGCCTGAGGCTCAGAACTAAGCAAGTCCTTGATTTGGTGGGGCCATACACCAACGATAGAACCACCACCAATTTCGTTAAAGCCACCGAGGAGACTAACAGTGAAATTCGTACGAGTCACTAGAAGCAAAATAAAGGGGGCTGTAAGCTGAGAATCCGAAGGTTCCTTCACTAAAAGAATGACGCCATATCTCACTTTGTATACTACCTGTTCTTTGATTTGTCTTTGTAGTTTCTCGATGAAGCTTGGATTCAGTTGATAATATTTACCACAAAGTGTGTGGATGTCGAGAAACGTCCGCGATGGCCCTTCAGCTAACTTGACATGCCAGGTAGTCACGTTATGCACCTTGAGAGTATTTCTTGAATAGGTCAAGTTGTCTAGGAATATTAAGACATCTTAATGGATACCTAGTTGTTTTCCAACCTCGTGAATCAAGGATAATTCCCTTCTTTTAGAAAACCTTGTCGTAGAGTGGGATCCAATACAGTTTCGGTAGGACGGAATATTTGTAAAATGAAGTGATATGATTTTGAACTAAAAGTGTTAAAGATGTGTGTAAACAGCTTCATATGGAGGACGTGATACATGCTAATCGATATGAAACCGAAAGATGTCAAAAGGAATCTAGGGGAGGGTAAAATTTCTATTGTTGTGGTAGGAGCCGGAAGAATAGGACTACCGACAGCAGCTCTTTTTGCTGAAGCTGGTGCGAAGGTGACAGCTTGTGACACTAACGAAGAAATAGTGAAGTGTATCAATAGTTGCCAGAGTTACATTGATGAACCGGGATTGGACCAACTCTTAGAGAAGGTCGTCCGGGCTGGACGTCTCAAGGCATCACGGGATATTACTGGAAGCATAGGAACAGCGGATGTAATCATTCTATGTGTACCTACACCAGTGTCGAAGGATAAAGTGCCGATATATGATTTCATTCTATCAGCCTCAAAGGCAGTAGGAGAAGGTCTGAGAAGAGGTATGATAGTCATTGTTGAGAGTACAATCGCTCCTGGAACATTAGAAAATCAAATAATACCGATTTTAGAGCAATCCTCAGGTTTGGAGGCAGGCAAGGACTTTGCAATAGCGAGCTGCCCCGAGAGAGCTAATCCCGGTTCTATAATTAACAAGTTTCGGACCATTCCTCGCGTAATTGGTGGGGTGGATAAGAATTCAGGAGAAATTGCCAAAGCCCTCTACGCGACCATCGCAGACCAAATAATCGTTGTTTCTGATCCGAAGACAGCTAATGCCGTCAAATTAACTGAAAATATCTTTAGAGATGTCAATATCGCTCTTATGAACGAGCTGGCAATTCTCTTCGAACGACTCGGTATTGACGTGTTAGAGGTAATTGAAACAGCAGCTTCAAAATGGAATTTCATTCCACATTATCCGGGTGCTGGTGTGGGTGGACCTTGTTTACCTGCCAATGCCTATTATCTGATTGGAGAGGGGACCAAAGTGGGGTATGTTCCTTATCTAGTTCGTATGGCGAGGGAAATCAATGATCGTATGCCCTTGGAAATGGTTCGTCTCACTATGGAGGCTCTAAATATAGCGGGTAAGAGCCTCAAGGGTTCACGTGTGACTATTCTTGGAATCACTTACAAACCTGGAGTGCGAGATGTTCAAACTACTCCAGCATTACCGCTTTTATCCGAACTTGAGGAACGGGGAGCCCTTGTCACACTTTGTGATCCCCTTGTCGCAGGGAACAACTTCCAAGGTCAGAAGGTATTAGAAAGCGTAGAGGAAGCAGTTACATCTGCTGATTGCATTATTGTTGTTACAGCCCAAGAAGAATTTAAACGACTTGATTTAAGACAAGTTGCTCAATTAACATCCAATCCTCTTGTAATCGTAGATGGAAGGGGTATGTTCCGGTTTTCTGAAAAACCCAGCGGAGCCATATACACCGGAATTGGACTGCCTCTAGAGAGAAAAAGTGCATAAATCACATTTCTACTTAGTAGACAATACTGCCTCGTAGGCTTGTTCTAGTTGTTTCTCGAAATATGTCCACACGAGAAACTTATTGGCTATCTTGCGAACACGGGATTTCTCTTTGTTCCATGCTGAAACATTGGCAGAATATTCACGCAACAAATCCTGAATTATAACTTTCAAATTTAAAGCTGAATCCCAAGACCAG
>CBDVBC010000217.1:0-3873 GCA_965372125.1 Candidatus Hermodarchaeota archaeon
TGGTTGTTTATGGGCTGTGTGGCTTCCTCTTCGCTAGTGCAGTGGTTCCCTATGTCGCTATTCCACTTCGGGTCTCTGCGGCTGAGGCGGAGATGCTAGAGAACTATGGAGATGCTTATCTGGGCTTGGATACCTCCTCCATGATGTCTTTTCCCTTCAGTGTCTTTGACCTCCTCTACGGGTTCCCCATCGATGAGTCGCGGTTTACGGTGGAGACGGATATCCTCTACCTGAATAATGGGGAGGACAGTCTTTTCTTTGACTGGTACAAGCCCGCCGGGGAGGGTCCCTTCCCAGTGGTCATCTGTCTCCACGGCGGCGGCTGGGTCATCGGCAATAAGGGCGTGGGCAATGTTGTCCCCTTCAACAAGTACTTCGCCCAAAGGGGCTATGTGGTCTTTGACCTCCAGTACGGGTTGTTCGACCTTGACACCTACTCTGGGGAAACCGGGGATTTCATCTCCCTGATAGGTCAGTGGGGAGACTTGATATCGCCCTCCTACAACAGGAGCTACACCATCCAGGAGCAGCTGGAGAATGTCGGCTACTTCACCAAGATGCTGGAACTGAACAGCACACGGTACCATGCTGACATGGATGATGTCTTCGTCGTGGGAAGGTCCGCCGGGGCCCACCTGGCTTCGATTGTCACTCTGGGCTACAAGAACCCACTATTCGCTGGGAACTTCTCGGCGACCATGAACATCACCGGCGGAGTCTGGTTCTATCCTCCCACGAACCTGCGGACGGTCCTGTCGGGGTTCATTGACGCCCTGTTGGAGGGTACACTGCCCTTGGAGGCGCAGTACGACAAGTTCTCTGCCAGGCACCTTATCCACAACAGCACAGTCGTGCCCCCGATAATGATTGTGCACGGAGAAAAGGACAAGCTGGTAGATTATCAGACCCAGGTCCTAGAGTTCGTCCAGTATGCCAAGAGTCTAGGGCGCAAGTGCCTGCTAGTAACCATCCCCTGGGCGGGTCACGCCTTCGACATCAACTTTCAGACCTACGGGGGGCAGATGTCAACCTACTATATTGAACGGTTCTTGGCGCTTGAACAACTAATTGGAGGTCCCTAAAATGACAAGCCTAGAATTCCTGAAAAGCCGGACCTTTGTCAAAACCTATCTACTGTCCACAATCGTCATCCTAACCTTGTCAATGGTTGTCAACCTGCTTGGCTTCGCTGGCAACCCTGCCACTCAGGCTTTAGCAGGAGCCCTTAGCCTTGTCGGTATTCCTCTCACAATCGGGATAGTCCTCCTGAATTTGAACCTCATCAATCGGAGCACACGTGTAGGGGGGATTCTAATCCGATTCTCCTATGTCACCTTGATGGTCGCGAGCCTGTGTCTGTCACTGATTGCCCTAACCACCCTTGTCTCCTCCTTTTTGGCAGGTTACGGATCATCGCTAGCCACACAGATGGCCACGACCGCGTTCGCTACTCAAATAACTCTCAGCATCACAACCGCAACGCTAAGTTATTACACACTCCCAATAGAAGGCATCTGGCTCTTGAAACATCCTGGGTAAAACATACCAACCTCCACCAATCGCCAACAATGGTCGTCCAAGAGGTTGCACCATTAATTGCCTTGTTCGTAAGTTCTTGCCCTTATCACAAGAGCTTTTAGCCAAAACAATCGGAAGCAGTATTTTAGTGGTAGCTATGCGTAGAGCTTCTCTCACACTAATCTTATTTTTTACGTTTCTCATGGCAGCCCAGCCCCTGATGGCACCCCTCATGCTCTCTCCACCCTTATCTAACAACGCCAGCGCTTCAGTGACTAGGCAGAGCCGAACAGACGCTGACGACATCCGCTTCGGCCTAAACACCCGGGTCACCGACGGCTCATCGCTTTATCTTTGGCAGGTAGAGCCCACTCTCACAATCCTGAGCGATGGCCGAATACTCTGTGGCTGGAAAGAAGCTGAAAGCCATAACGGCGGCGGATACAGGGTAGGCTTCTCCTACTCCACCGATGAAGGCTATACTTGGAGCACCAACATCCTGATGGAAACAATTGGAGCAGGGGAACGACAATCCGACCCCTGGCTAGTAAAGGACCATAATGATAATGCCTATTTCGTCTTCCTTGACTGGAACTCAACAGACAGTGGAATCGGTGTCGCCAAGACAACGAATGGTGGTGTAACTTGGCAACCCACCGTGCAAGCCAGCGATACAAGTAGCGGATTCGCCGACAAGGAAACGGCCTGCGTCGATGAGAACGGTAACCTGTACACCGCCTGGGACCAATTCGTGTCAGATACTAGTGCGAACCTAGTCTTCACAAAGTCAACAAACGGTGGTGCCTCCTTCCAGCCCTTAACAACACTCGGTAACTGGGAAGAATGGGGAGGTATTCCCTACATTGCATGCACTCCAAATGGAACACTCTATATGTCTACAATCTGGGACTCCGATCCTGAGGGTCCAATCGACACGGTATTTATGACCAAGTCCGTTGATTTTGGTGCTACCTGGACCAGCCCCCTGCGCGTGAATCCCGTGGGAACCGATGTGATTGACATCATCACAGTAACAGCTCTAGACAGTCTGGGGAACGTGTATGTCGCCTTCGGTGAGGGCTCCCAAAGTGACAAGGATATCTTTGTAACTCGCTCAGAAGACGGTGGATTCACCTGGTCCACACCAGTCCAGGTTAACGATGTTTCAACGAATATGCAGCGGATGGTCGAACTCCACATCGATGATGATGACAACCTACATGTTGCATGGCTTGATGCAAGGCACGACGAATGGAACTACTACTATAGCTGCTCAAACGATAGCGGCACAACCTTCTCACAGGATGTGAGGATCAGCACCGAGGGCTTCCCCCTCATCTACGGCAGACCTGGAGACTACATCACTATGCGGTCTGGACCCAATGGCCTAGCTGTAGTGTGGACAGATGGAAGAGGAGATGACCACGACATCTACTTCGCAAAACAGGACTTGACCTCTCCTGAGGTCGAACATGCCCCCATTGCCCAGTGGTGGGTGAACACTCCACTCACCCTTCAAGTATCTGCAACCGATGATACATCCATACAAAGCATAGAACTCTGGTATGGGGCTAACCCCACTGGTCCAATATACAGGATGGACCTATCCCTGATTGGTGATGCTATCTACGAGACAACACTCCCTGGAGCATTCGTCCGAGGTGGTTCTTTGTACTACTATTTTGTAGCCTATGACGGTGCAGGGCGCACGACCCGCCTTCCCACCGGCGACGCCGAATTCTTCACTATGTCTCTCTTCCCTCTTTCACCAACGATGCTTATCACCATTGTCGGCTCTGTTGCAGTAATCGCAGTTGTTATTGTTCGAGCAATATGGTATCTCAGACGAACTCCGAAAACACCAGAGTAAGACGTTATTCTCTCATGAAGGAGGTATCGAAACTTACCTCCTTTTCTTTTTCCTTAGTAGTTACGCTAGACCGCGTCAGGAGTATTTTTATCTCAACACTATTACATCACTCTGGGAAGGTTACATCGGTGTGAGTTTAGTGGTGGAATCGAAGCGAAAAGACGGATTCGTGGTTTTGGATAGGGTAACCAAGAGGTACAAGGATTTAGTGGCTCTGGACCATGCCTCCTTCGAGGTAGAGCAGGGAGAAATCTTTGGATATATTGGGCCTAATGGGGCTGGAAAGACGACCACGCTAAAAATCATCGTGGGGCTCCTGCGGGATTTCCAGGGCACTGTGAATATAGAGGGGCACCCAATGCCCGAGAAGGTGGACTATGTCCAGAAGCTTCTGGGCTATTTCCCTCAAAACACTGCGTTCCAACGATGGCGGACCGTTGACCACGCTCTCACCACGTTCGGGCGATTATGCGGCGTGAAACCCC
>CBDVBC010000218.1:0-3872 GCA_965372125.1 Candidatus Hermodarchaeota archaeon
CTGGTTGATGGGTTCGTCTAGCCAGACAGGTTGTGATCCGAATGGAAGCATCAAAGGATTAGTATCAGTGTTTCCCGATGTTCCTCCAATGACTTGGGGAGTGTCACCGACGCCATCACCATTCGCATCATATCCGGAGTATTCGGAGTAGTAGTTGTAATCAAAGTCGTTATTGAACCCTGAATCGCGGGTGTGGCTGGTGTGGTTTGCGAAGATGTTCCACCAGATGTAGTTACCAAGATTTCTTGATTGTATCAAGACACCATACTGTGTATTATTGGCAACGGTGTTATTTGTTAGAGTGTTAACATATGATGAGGAGGCTAGTCGAACTCCGCAGAGGTCGTTGAATTGGCAAGTATTGTTGGCGATAAGGTTCGCATTGGACTGTGTAAGGCGAATGCCATCATCATTACTGCTACATGTATTATTGGTTATAGTAATAGATTCAGATTCATCTAGAACAACACCGTAAGTATTGTACTGAGCAGTATTATTGTAAATGAAGCCGTTAGTGACATTATAGAGGTAGATACCAGATCGCCTACTCGTATTAGCGTTGATAAGGCTACAGTTCTGGATGCGAAAAAAGACTCGTGTATTGGAGATGGCGATACAGTGACCACTGGTTCCGTTTCGGTCAATATCAAGGCTCACGATGAGGTAAGGGCTCCCAGATGTACCATCGCCTGGCCACCCCTGGCTGCTAAAGTCTGTATCATTGTTAATCGTGATGGGATTGTGAGATATCCCCGGCTGAGGAGGGATTGATTGTTTATATCTATTACCAGAAATTTCTAATTTTTCATTAAAGTCCACTTCTAAAAAAACAGAATTCTCATCCTGCTGAACAGATGAACTCGAGAAAGAAAGCGGGGTGTTGTCCTTATCGATACTATTGACCAGCGAGTGTGCTAGCAGGTTAAATGGATGCAATAAAAGAGCCAAAGCAATGACGAGAACTATTACTGCCTGCTTGCGACTCATATTAAACCTCACAAATTATTATTGTTCGTCCAACTCTCAAAGTGGTCTTGTATCTTGCGAACCAAATTGCTGATAGAGCTTCTCTAGTTCAAGGTTATTAATAGCTGTCTGAGTGGGATGTCCGGTGCTGTCGCAGCCTCGGAGATGGTAAAGTTCGGTGAGGCACTCTTCGAAATCCTGACGGCTTACGAAAGCGGTTAATCCCTTGCCTGGGCCGCTAGGAACCGGCTCCTCCATGAGGCGAGTAGGAAGCTGGTCATAATGACGTGGAGCCTCGTCGTATTCTCGAATGTTAAAGAGCCTGGCTAGAAGCCAGATACGTGCAGCGATTCTACGAACCGAGTCTTCTGTGGCGGGTTCACCGGTAACAACTTTGTATATGTCAGCACAGTCCTTGATATCAAGGGGTGGACTGATTGAGTGGGTGAAGTGGCAGATGATGAGCGAATCCTTAAGGATTTTTAGATTCTGTTGTTCTACCAAAGAGGGAAGAACCGAACGAGCGCTTTTTTGTGGTGCTTCACCAGTAACTGGCCAGCCCCGAAGATGACTGGCTCCAGCCGCAGCGGTAGCATAACTTAGCCCTAACCCGAGTTTTCCCCGAGGATCCCAAGCAGGGAATTCTAGCCCTTTCACATGTATTGCTAACTGGGATGCCTGAGGACCTATTTTCTGAGCAAAACGCCTAGCTCCTTCAGCAAGCGCGTCACCTAGACCTTCACGTAAACCTATTTTCCGGACTAGTTGGATTACACCAGGGCTATCACCGAATCTTACACCTTCCTCTCGGTAGGCCTCTGATAGTTCTCCACGCTGTGCAAGCTCCATTAGCAATCCAATAACATTACCCGTACTAATCGTATCGAGTCCCAGAATATTGCAAAGATGGTTAGCTTGAATAACTGCCTCTGCATCAGCAATCCCAAGGTTACCACCTAATAGACCGAGCGTTTCATATTCAGGTACAGCTACAGCTCCTGTAACCTCGGCTGGCGCCCAAGGAAAGGCTTTGGTGATAACCCAGGAACAGCTGATGGGGCACCGTTCACATGGTTGGCGGCGACGCTTCTGAACAAAGATATCCTCTAAACGGTCAGGTGAAAGCTTGAGATGATGTTCAAAGTGAGTTGTCTGGAAGTTCCGGGTAGGAAACATGCCAATGTTATTCGAACGCCACACAAGCCAAGGGGTGCCGTGAAAATAGAGGTCATTTCCCTTTTCCTTTGCGGTACGTGCTCTTTTTACCAAGAGCTTAGTCAAAGCCTGCTCTTGGTTCGAATCCGGTGTGGGGATATTTCCTGAATGTCCACGAATTGCGATTGCCTTTAGTCTTTTTGCACCCAAGACCGCGCCTAAACCGCCGCGACCAAAGGTTCTGAAGTAATTGTGAGTGAGACAAGCGAATCGCACTAGTCTTTCACCAGCTGGACCAACTGAAAGCACTCCATTCTTCGGTTCCTCTTTTCGGAGCGCTAACTCTGTCTCGTGTGTGGTCTTTCCCCAGAGATGGCTCGCATCCCTTATCGCTGTTTCATCGGGGCTGATGTTGAGCCAGACAGGTTGTTCTGCCTGTCCCTGTATGACAAGCAAATCATATCCCGCCCGCTTTAGCTCAGGCCCCAGATAACCCCCCGCTCCGCTGTCAATGTAGAGCCCAGTCAAGGGACTTTTCGATACAGCTGTACAACGCCCAGCAAAGGGTATTCGCGTCCCCTGAACAGGTCCAGCTGCCAAGTAGAACCGGTTTTCAGGACCCAATGGGTCGACGCGTTGAGGCACCTCCCGGTAAAGGTAAAAGGTTCCCAAACCCTTCCCACCCATGAACTGCTTCAATACTTCTGGTGGGATTTTCTCCTCTGAGATGTGCCTGTCCGTCAGGTTAACCCGAAGTAATTTTCCCAGCCAGCCAAACAAGTCGTATCACTCCTGCCGTACAAGCTTCACAACAACCCCCCTCTTATAAGGTGATTCACCTCACATTTAACCGATTCTTCTAAGAAGCCGGAAACATAACCCTTTAAAAGGACAACCAACCTTTAACGCGTATGCGGCTAATGCCGCAAAACAAAAAAATTGCCAAGAGGAATTGAACAAATTTGCAAAGAAAACACGCAATCCAGCTGCTTACAGTTGTGATGCTCTGTGCTCTGATGCCTTTTCTAGTGACTCCAACCGGTGTTGAACCGGTTCCAACAGGCGTAACCCGTCAAACTACTGATTGGGACCCCACAGGTCCCTATGTAGACAGGGTTATCTTTCAGGTAATCACAGGGGCCGACGTTCAAGTGGCTGCATTAATCGCAGGTGATATCGATCACCTTGCAGACAACGTTGAGGCAAGCTACATCGATGAACTTTCGGCAAACCCGAACATCGAAGTAACTCAGACTGAGCGCCTTGGCTTTGGCTTCATGGCCATCAACTGCCAACGCTACCCCTGGAGCTTTCCAGAATTCCGACGAGCCATGGCCTACGCTGCAGACAAATACGAGGTCGCCACCATTATGTGGGAGGGTCTCGGATTTGCCCTAGACATCCCGGTCCCTGCTTCCGCTGGTGTGTGGCACAATGATGCTACCACTCCCAGCTTCAAGGACCCACAACAGGCAGCAGCCATAGCAGAACTAGCTTCTGCTGGCTTTGTTGACCTAGACGCCGACGGTTACGTTGAAGCACCAAACGGTGACCAGATCAACTTCCGTCCGATGTACTCCATTGAGGCTCCTCAGTGGGGCGCTGCGATGGCCTCACAGCAACCCTACTGGGACGCAGTCGGCATCCGGGTAACCCCGATGCCAATCGCCTTCAACACCCTACTAGACATTGTCTACACCATTCCGCGCAACTACGACGGCGCTAACTACGCCTTCGGTGTTTCGGCGAAC
>CBDVBC010000219.1:0-3862 GCA_965372125.1 Candidatus Hermodarchaeota archaeon
GTTCCTCATCAATCAGAGTCGGGTCAACAGAGGGCCAGGAAAGCAAATGGACGCTTAGTGGAGCATCAGGATCAACAGGGCGAATCAGAGCTTGGTACATTTGTTCTGACAGGAAAGGTAAGACAGGGGCAAGGATGGCTAGAAGTGTCTTGAGAACAGTGTAAAGAGTCGAAAGGGCAACGTTCTTGCTATCATCCTCGGTGCGGACCCAAGTACGCGATCTGATGAGCTTGATATACCACCGACTGAGGTCCTTGATGACGAAATCTTCGATTAATCGCGGAACGAAGGGAAGCTCGTATCTATCCATCCGGTTTGTCAGATGTTCAGTGAGTTTGTGAAGTTTAGAGAGAATCCACCGGTCCTCATTCTGAAGCTTTCCAACATCTAGAGGATGCTTAGAAGGCTCAAAATCTGCTGCCTTCATGAAGGTGGACGCAAAGACAAACACGTTGTAGAGAATGTTCAAGGTTCTACTCGAGTCCTGCACGTCTTTCCAAAGAAAACGCATATCCTGGCCCGGACCAGTTGACTTGATACAATAGAACCTGTAAGTTTCAGCGCCGTACTTGTCTACCACTTCTTCTGGAGCTATGAAGTTCCCTGAACTCTTGTGCATCGGACGCCCCTTGTTGTCGCTTGTGAATCCATGCATATAGACAGTCTTGTAAGGCGCTTTGTCAGCTACTAGCATCGTAGAATTGAATAAAGTGCAGAACCACGAACTGATTTGATCCTTTCCTTCGATAACAAAGTCTGCGACCTCCCAATTATCAAAGTCTGTTGTACCGTGGGTAGCCCAGCGAGAAGCCCAGGGAGCACATCCGCTGTCAAGCCATACATCCAGAACGTCCAGCACACGGCGCAAAGTCCCTTTGCATTTAGGGCATTTCCATTTCAACTTGTCAATCCAGGGGCGATGGAGGTCTTCAGGAAGCATCCCTGCTTTATCTTTTAGTTCCCTAGCGCTTCCAATAACCTCGAAGTAATCACACTTATCACAAACCCAAATGGGTAGAGGCGCGCCCCAGAATCGCTGGCGTGAAATGCACCAATCATGAAGGTTTTGCAGCCAATTCTTGAAATGGGTATGGCCAGCCCAGTCAGGCACCCAGCGAATCGATGTGTTCTTTTCAATCATTTCTTCGCGTTGCGCGCTCACTCTCAGAAACCACTGGTCAGTAGCTCTGAAAATGAGTGGGCTCTTACAGCGCCAGCAGTGTGCGTACTCGTGTTCTACTGTTCCTTGGTAAGCCAACAGACCCTTTCTCTTCAAATCAGCCAGAATCTCCTCGTTTGCCTCCTTCAAAGGCTTGCCAGCATATTTGCCGCCCTCCTCGGTGAATCTTCCTGCTGATGTTATGGGGCAAAAGATAGGTAGTCCTTCTCGTTGACCCACCTCAAAGTCCTGCGGTCCATGACCCGGTGCAGTGTGTACGCATCCAGTTCCCTGCTCCAGTGTTACATACTCTTCACTAAGGACAATGGTATGTACCTTGTCATTTGACTTGCGGAGCTCTGCTTGATACGGTATCTCCTCAATAAGTGGATGTTTGTATTTGAGTCCCGCTAACGCCCGTCCATGTAACTCTTCAACAATTTCATAATCCTTATCCATCAGTGCCTGCAACACGATGTTCGCAAGCCCCTTCGCCATAATCCAAATCTCATCATCAACACACACACGTAAGTACTCAAACTCGGGGTGCACCATAACTCCCATGTTCGCGGGTAGGGTCCAGGGAGTTGTCGTATATATTATGATGAACTCTTTCTTGCGACTGATTACTGGGAATTTGACCCAGATCGAGTAATCCTCGATTGTTTTGTATTCATGCTCACGCTTAGCCAATGCCGTTTGGCACCGTGGACAACAATCCATCACCCTTAAACCGCGATACAAAAAACCTCGATCGAATGCTCGCTTCAGTAAGTACCAAGTCCCTTCAATGTAAGGATTGTCGATTGTACGGTACGGGCTCTCCCAATCCATCCATACACCTAATCGAATGAACTGCTCTGTCATCTTTTCTAAATTCGATAGCGCAAAGTCCTCACAACTCTTCACGAACTTGTCTATACCAATCTTTTCCTCAATATCCTGTTTTGTCTTAACCCGCAGCTGCTTCTCCACATGCACTTCGATGGGCAATCCATGCATATCAAAACCCGGAGTATCAACAACCCGGAATCCTCTCATACGGCGATACCGCAAAACCAGGTCCTTCATGATTTTGTTCCACGCGGTTCCGAGGTGAATTTTTCCTGTCGTGTAGGGCGGCCCATCTAAAAACTGGAACACTGGTCTCCCCTCTCCCCGCGCGGATACCTGCTCGTAAACTCGGTGCTGCTTCCAGAAACGGAGGATTTCCTCTTCTAACACTGGAAGATTGAGGGCTTTAGATAGCTCGGCAGCAGGCATAACATATTCACACTCTGTATCGCGTCTAGCCTGCACCCTACAACCTGAACCTAATAAAAATCATTGGGCGATAAAACTTAACTACACAAATGCATTAATTCGCATTCAGCCACTTCTTCGCAACGCAAAGTTCGCATATGAAGTGGCAACGAACTTTTTATATGCAGAAAATGGAAATCACTATATAACAATAAAGAAGTGCTCAAAGGATTTTCTCTATACCCATTCAACCCTAGTAGGAGCAAAGAAACATGTCTTATGTCTTGAAAGTGTGTGTAATAGGCGACGGCGCGGTGGGAAAAACCAGCCTTATAATTCGTTATACGGAAGGTCACTTCAGAGAGAGTTATCTCATGACAGTGGGGACCAGTTTTGCTGTGAAGTCGTTAGATCTGGATGGAGGCATAAAGGTAAAGCTTCAATTATGGGATCTTGCGGGTCAACCCCACTTTAGTAGTGTGCGGCCTGTTTTTTACCGGGGATCGGTGGGAGGAATCTTAGTGTATGATGTAACTCGCCGAGAAACATTCAACAATATCCACGTTTGGTATAACGAATTTTCAGAAGTAACTGGGGTTTTACCTTTTGCTCTTTTAGCGAACAAAACAGATTTGGTGGATCAGCGTCAGTGTAGCCGGGAGGAGGGTGAGGCGTATGCTCAAAAGAATAATTGGGCGTATTTCGAGACTAGTGCGAAAGATGGCATTGGGATAGATGAGGCTTTTCGTCTGATTGCTCAGCAGGTTGTGGGTAAGAGCCGTTGAGGTAGTTTCATTCTTTGGTTTGGGTGAATTCGGTTAGCCGTCTTGTCGCTGTTTGGTGGATATACTTGTAGCATTGATGCGGTTCTATTCTTCTGAATTCGAGTCCTAGTTGTTCTAGAAGGGCTTGGGTCCCCTTTGTGAGGCTGGGTGCTACGAGGATGCCCCGAATCTGTAAATCTGATTGCTTCTTTAGACTTTTGAGGTAGCTATGAAGTTGGAGGACAGCTTCGCGACTGGCGCGGCGGCATTTGATTTCAATGACGACCAATCTTCCTTTTGTGTCTCGAGCATAGATATCGATAAAACCCGGTGCGACATGACGTTCTCGGCGGATGGTTCTGAGCCCTTTTTCGATGAGTTCAGGGTGAGCGCTTAGGACGCGCTGCATTTCCTCTTCTGTTAGGAACATGCTGAATTCACCGGGGTCATTTAGGGTGCTGGCGCTGACTAGTAGGATTGTGGTGAAAGTGATGCGGACAGTTTCGCGTGGTTTGGCGCGGTTCACGAGAAGGACGAGTTTTCCCTCTTTTATTGTAATTTTGAATGTTGCGCCTGATGGTTGCCAATTAACTGGCTCAACGCCACTTGGCTTGTGAACTAGTAGTGTGCCGTCACGTTTCAGGATAATGAGTCGCTCGCCTTCAGTTAGAATTGAGCGTGCGCGGCCTTGATATTC
>CBDVBC010000220.1:0-3854 GCA_965372125.1 Candidatus Hermodarchaeota archaeon
GCCACTAATGAAAGTGGGCGGAACCCAGAGACTACTAGATGTCATACAACAAGCCTTCAGGATATCCGGTGAAGGCTCAGTGACCGCGTTGATAGCTGGTGTTACGGAAGAAGATGCATCGACACAACAGTGTATCGACACGCTACAGATTGTGAGATTCTTCTATCCCCAATTATATGATAAGTGTGAGGCAGCGGGACGTGCCCACTGGCTGTCAGGAAGTGATGGTTTGACGAAGCTAATGAAGGGTGCCAGACCAGCCGAAGACAAGCCAGAACTGAGGGCATTGTACGATTTCGTAAAGGATAGTGGGATGGTTAATCCCTCTAGACAGAAACTACAAGTATTTGCTAAACTCGGACTAATCCTCGGTCGGGTGCCAGAGACTATGGGGGCGACGAATGAGATGACCTTCGACGTACAGTTGTCGAGTGATAAGACCGTGAAGGCGTCCGTGCTGGACTATATGATAGCCGCCCTCATCGCTAGCGGAGGCGAAACCCCCGAAGCCCTCGGGGAAACCATCAACGGACTCAGCTCAGAACGCAGGGAAATAGTCCAGCAGCTCGTCATCGACATCGGAACTGATAAACTCTCGATTCTCCACAAGGAGAACGGGGCAACGGTACTAGCCGCTTCAAGGAGGCAGAACCACGACTATGAAAGTAGGGGACTACCCCGATACGCGCATACCTTCAGGAGTTGGGGAGGACCAAACTCGGAATTAGCGGTATTCAGCGATGGGGCAGCGACTATCGAGTGCAGGACCATGGTGCCAACAAGCACGCCCGAAAAACAGAAAGCCTACGGGGTATGGGGCTCCTACGCCAAGGTTAAGACCGACAGGGTGCTCTACCACGCAGGGATGGAGTTGAAGGACAGTAGACTGGGAGTCATAGATGTGAGCGGCGCCTATCTTAGGCAACCCAACGGATACGGACCAAGCGGTGGAAGATTCGAAGGAGCAGATCAGGTGGATGACCATATTCAGGCGTTGAAGGAGACCGGAGGCATGGCCCCAGGGATAGCCGAGAAAATGTATCTGGTGGCAGAGCAATGTGTCAAACTAGGAGTCGTCAACGACGCACCAAAGAACGAACTGGAGTTGATGCAGCGTCTCACCGACAACAATGGTAAAACAGATCCTCTAGCAGTCGCGCTGGCAGACACCATCAAACAGTCGGGTGCCAAGATGATGGACCCCTACAGTCTGGCTGGAGTGATGCAGGACCACGGCGCTTGGTGGAGTCATAGTACAACCAGTGATGAAATACCCTACGGGACAACAAACGTGGACCTGTATGATGAAAACCTCCAGCCCAGCGGAGCCGACAACCCCCCAATGGAAGGCTTCGCAGATGTCAATGCCCACTTCGACAATCTCGACTTCAAGAAGGATTTTTATCAGCGCTACATGAGGAGCCGAATCTCCCGATACATAAACAGGATTTATAACAGCCCATTTGTGGACGGATACCTGACACAGATGACCAGCATGAACCCCTTCCAGAACGCCTTCATGTTCGCCCTCGTATGGGGGCCCCTAGGACTCGAAGCGGGACAAGTAGTTGTCCTGACGATGCTTGGCATGGAAGCACCCCTCGTTCCCACCTACGAAACCGACCCTCGTATGGTTCCCACACCAGGCGAGAACGGTGGGGGCTTCTTCTGGTGGTGCTTCGACGACATAGACGGGGAACAGGACCCCCTGTGGTGGCTAGGTCCCTATGTTGGAGGACATACCGGAGATGGTGACACGTCTACTTGTACAAATGATTACGACGAGTTCCTAGAAGACGGGACAGAAAACCCATACTATATAGCTGACGAAGATGACAGACCGAAAGCGTACCCCTATGCAGAGATTACCCCCTCCTCAATAGGCACCAGAGCGCATACCGAAATCGTCCTGGACGAAGCCTACAAGTGGGCGTTGGTAGCGGGGATATCCTTCCTCATATGGTACACCGACTATCTGGATCTCGGAGGCGACGGCGCAGCCATAATATCGCAGGGCAAGGACATAGCCATGGAACTGGGTAACTGCTTCCTCGGAGGCATTGCAGTGGGACTCTCCACTGTGTTCCGTACCAGCTGCCAGGTCCATGAGGTACCCGACGGCTCAGACGGTTACACGGATTTGTGGGCGGAGACATTGAACCTAGACGCGAATGCTCTGGATACTGAGGCGCCCTACCTATTCTTCGATTTAACGGTGGACTACATGTATAAGAATCCTGATGGTACTCCCGAAGCGGGTAAGGAACACCTGAAGGACATCGACGGGACCATCCCCATCATCCCCAGTTACCTCGTTCCCTTCGAAAACCTACCCTCGATTGCCCGCCACATGCTCTGCTTCAGCCCCGTAATAGATGTGGAAGTAGAGCCGGGTGTCTGGGAGGAGCACCAGTACCCCGAGATGGAGCCTACACTCGGTGTCTGGATGGTCGGACTCGGTATCGACTGGCTCAGTGATGAGTCCATCTGGGCCCACGTCTGGGAGGGCTTCTGGGCAGCCCAGATGTTCGCCCTAGCAGTCGTCGTCACCTACTACACGGGTGGCGGGACCTTCTGGGAGAGGATGCAGAGCACAATAGCTTCGGCTGCGGCGTGCAAGTCCGTCGAACTTATCCTGAACTGGATCTACGTGGAACTAGGCAAGTCCCTATCCCACGGCGTACTATCCACTCTGTCTGTATTCGACCAATGGAGTGGACCCTACGCGTGTGACGCGATTGGATATAATGCCCACGGAGGACATGGTTCGATATTCTACGAAGACTCCTGACACAGCAAGAGTCCACCTCAAGGGGTGGGCTCGCTCCCAACTTTTTTTCAGGCAACCTTAAAAGGTGGATTGGGAAATAATCTAGAGTGGTGACTGAATGAATAGGAAAGTTGTTGTCCTATTATTACTGATTGGGGTCATAGTTTCCACTCCTCCGTTGATTGTCAGTGCATGGGAGAAGCCTATAATCCAGTCCACATATGGTGTTCCCGTCATAGATGGAATGGTCAGCGCTGGCGAGTGGCCTCACTGGACCACCATTCAGATACCTATTGACGATGCGTTCACTCCAAATCCGCCCTCTAGCCAGGATGTACCGGTCTCAGCCCAGAACACCGCCGCCCTCCTAACAATAGCAGCACAAGTCCACAACACGCCAGAAACCGGTAGACATTCCTTTAATGTAAGGTTCTTCGTCCCAGGCGCAATAATCGATTATATCTTAACCCGCGAGAGTGACGGGTCGGTCTACGACACTGTTCTCATTGACATCTGGTCTGGAATGGGGTTAGAAGATTCCACGCGCCCCTACGGGAATGCAAGTTTCCGTGCGACGGAGCCTGACGGTAACGGCACCTACTCCTTCGAGATGGGCTTCCCAATAACCCTCGCGCCAAGGGTGGAGGGAAGCACCGACATTCAGGGGCTACGTCCCAGTAGTAGTTATGAGGTCTATTTCAGTTACAGCAACAGCATTGTGGGCCTCTATAGTAATATCGGATACAATGTGGTCTGCGCCGTTGACCCCCTCCAAGTCCTGATATTTACCATCATCATAGTGGTGCCCACTACTCTCCTAGCCATCTTTGTCTGGAGACGACTGAAGCGTCGGCGACGAAGAAAGTGGGAGCAGGGGCAGGATTAGGGGAAGGCTGGATTACCCGCTACCTCCAGACAATCCTGTCCCTTATCCTTCTTATCCCGGCGGGAAGCCGCTTCTGCGCCTTGAGGCTTCCGTCCGCCGTTAATTCGACGTCATCGTCAACGCGGATACGCCTGAACCCCCAACAGGTATAGATTGGCGACACGTCAAGGCTCCTGAGCGGGTTCCCCTGAAGATATT
>CBDVBC010000221.1:0-3849 GCA_965372125.1 Candidatus Hermodarchaeota archaeon
GATTTAAACCGACGAAAGCAATGACCCCGATCTCCATACTAGTGCCAGATCTGTGGATACCCGCTAACCGGTGCTGACCATCAATTACCCAGCCGAGATCTTCCGAAGGTGGAAACATAAGCGTTCTATTTTTCTTGTTGATCTTGACTTAAATTAGGGTGGGAAGACATACTGACCTGTCTGAGCGGCTAGTACTGTGTTTATTGTTAAGGAGAGGGGAGCGCCCCACCGGTTGAGAGCCAGCGCGGGGAGTAGCATTGTGATTGCCAGGGGTAGTTCTACGCTGAGCATGATAGTTACTTCTCGGCTGGCTCCAATCTTTCCCCAGGGGGAGGCGGAGGCCCAGCCGGCGATGACAAAGGCAAAAGTGAACATCAATAACAAGTAGAGTATCACGATGAGGTCCCAGGAGAGGCTCCCTGGCCAGAAGATGTCGCCGGGGGGGATTATGTATACAAGGAGTAGAACAGTGGTCAGGGCGATGAAGGGTGCTAGGATGTAGAGGGTTTTATTGGCGAGCTTTGGGACGAAACGTTCCTTCCCGAAGAGCTTGATTAGGTCTGCAATGGGCTGGTAGATTGGTGGTCCTCGTCGTGCCTGGAGGCGTGCTTGGAGTTTCCGGAATACCCAGTAGCTTAGCCAGCTGAAGAGGAAGGCGAGGCCAAAGGCTGCTAGGTAGAAGACGATGGTGTAGAGTGCTGCGTAGAGTAGTTCGAGTTGCATTAGATCCAACCTCCAAACCAGATCGTGCCTACAAACAGGATGGCTAGTAGGGTTATCGCAAAGAGTATGATCCAGAGCACGTACATGTTAGCTAGTCCTGAGTGGAGTCTGCGTAGTCGGCTTAGGAATGGGCGGAAGGGATGCTCAAAGACCGTGGAGGTCACCCGTACATCGTCGACCTTCAGGTAGGGTTCTTGGAGAGCGCCGCCAGTGAAGGGCATGTATTTGTCAGATACAGGTACCTCCTTGTGACCACCTCTAGCCTTGTAGATTATGTAACCAATCGCGAGCCCTAACAGCAATATGGTTGCCAGGAGGAAGGGATCCCAAAGACCCCCGGAGAAGGCTAGGTTCAGGGGAAAGATAGACCCCAGGGAGGAGGGATACCAGGGTAGGTAGGCTACTGCTGCGGGAAGGAGTGTTAGGGTTGCGGGGTAGAGAAGGTAGATTAACGCGATTTGCGGAATGATACCAAGCCCGATGCAGGCTATTGCTAGCACGACTGATGGTCCAACCATGCTTTTCGGAGCAGCGTGCACAGATGCGTGGGCTTGAGGTCTTATGCCAAGGAAGACTGAGGATAAGAGCCGCATAAAGACAGCGAAGGTCATGGCGCAAGTGAACATCGCCAGGAAGGCGAGGAGGGGTCTACCCGCGGCGATACAGGCAAGATAAATCATCCATTTGCTGATGAAGCCGTTGAAGAAGGGAATACCTGCGATGGAGAGTGAGCCGATGAGCATCAGGTAGCCTGTGCGGGGCATTGACTGAAGCAACCCGCCCAGCTGGTTGATGTCGCGGACACCTGTTTCGTGCTCTACAGCGCCTGCTCCAAAGAATAGGATGGATTTGAAGAGGCTGTGGTTTAGGAGGTGGAAGAGCCCAGCCACCAGCCCTAAGCCTGCTACACTGAGCCAGTGGGTGTCTGCGGTGAGGGAATACATGCTAGCCCCTAGCCCTCCGATGCCAAGTCCGAGAATCACGTATCCCATCTGGCTGACGGAATCAAAGGCTAGTAGTCGCTTCAGATCATTCTGTGCGAAGGCTAGAATGACGTTGAAGAGCATTGTGATTACGCCCAGTATGCAGACGATTATCCAGATGAGGACATTGGTGAAGAGGAAGTTGAATAGGAAGAGGATTAGGAAGGCGGGGATTCCAGCCACCTTAATCATCATTGCGTGAAGTAGGGTGCTTGTTGGTGCAGGGGCCACGGTTGAGGCGTCGGGTAGCCACGCGTGGAGCGGGAAGGAGGGAAGTTTGACAGCGAAGCCGATGAACAACAGTAGGATGGCGAGCTTCCCTTCATATCCTGTGATAACCCCAGGCAGAGTGAGGTTAGATAGGTTGAAGGCTGCTATTCCCCCGCCTCCAACTAGGTGGTAGATTATGCCAAGGCCTACAACCGCAAAGAAGGAGGTGGATATCTGGATGACAAGATATTTGATGGCGCCTTCAAGGGCTTGACCGTCGTTTTTGTGGGCAATGAGGGGAGCAGAGCATAAGGTGCAGATTTCAGCGAGGAGGAAGATCCAGAGGAGGTTCCAGCAGTAAGCCATCCCGATAAGGCTGGCGACTGCTGCTAAGGTGAAGAGGTTGTAGCTGCCTGCACGGTTCTCGATGTAGCCGTAGGAATAGACGGCTACCAAGAAGCCGATGAAGGAGGTGACGAAGGCGATGAGGGAGGTAAAACCATTCACCTCGAGGACCAGCCCATAGACGGCAAATAGGCTTGGACCAGCAAAGGGACTAAAGATGTTGAGGAGTACGCCGATGAAGGTGAAGCCGGTGGCGAATACGGTGACCAGTGCTCCTATCCTTCTAGCTTTGGCTCCTATGAGGGATAGTGGAGCGGCAGCGATTAATACGAGAACTAGGATTATTGGGTCGATCATTGTTCCTCCGTCCTGTATCTTTCGTTCAGCTCGTTCATCCGCATTCTTTCGAGTGCTCGGCCACTTGTGTCTTCGAGATGGACTATCCGGTCTGTGCAGCACATGCAGGGGTCTATTGAAGCTATTGTGATTGGGGCGTCAGCTAGAGCCTGTCCAGGTAGCATGAATAGGGTCGCGTAATTGTTCATGTAACTTGGTGTCCTCATCCTAACCCGAGATGGTTTGTTCGTGCCATCAGACACGACATAGTACAAGAGTTCGCCTCTGGGAGCTTCAGCTCGCCCGACTGCTTCTCCAGGTGGGAACTCTGTAACTTCAGCTTTGATTGGGCCACCCGTGGTTTTCAGCTTGTCCACACAGTATTGGATGATTTTCACGGATTCTATCAGTTCACCAAGCCGTACAACTGCCTGGGAGAAGATGTCGCCATCTTTGGCTGTGATAACATCAAAGGGCACTTCGTCATAAGCTGCATAGGGGTCATCGCGTCGAACATCGATGTCAATACCTGCGGCCCTCGCCAAGGGTCCTACAACGCAAATCTTTCTGGCGATGTCTGGGTCGAGAATTCCGATTCCCTCAGTTCGGGCTCGGATGCCTGAATCCTCAAGAACTGCCTTCGTGACGGTTATTACCGCCTTTGCGAGGATTTTAAGCTTCGCCTCAATCTTTGGTATCATATCTTTCGTGACATCCCGTCGTACGCCGCCAATAGTGTTCATAGCGTAGTGCTGGCGGTTACCAGAAATCATCTCAAGGAGGTCTAGGACGTGTTCCCGGTCTCGCCATATGAGCATGAAGAGGGTGCGGAAACCAATGATTTCCATGCCTACTCCCGCCCAGAGTAGGTGGCTGTGAATCCGTTCCATTTCTGCGATGAGGGTACGGATGTATCGTGCCCTGTCGGGAATCTCGATTTCGCCCAGCATTTCAGCGGTGGTCGTGAAGCAGGTGGAGTGGACGTGGCTGCAGATGCCGCATATCCGTTCAACGAGGTAGATGTCTTGCCAGTAGGTTCGGCTCTCAGCGAGCTTCATGATACCTCGGTAGTTGTAGCCCAGCTTGACATCAGCTTCGAGGACACGCTCACCGTCGACTTTGAGTTTGAAGAACTCGCCTTCGAGGAGGGCTGGATGGAAGGGTCCGATGGGGACGATGAATTCGGAGCCGGTGCCCTTCTCGACTTTGAGTGGGATTGTCTGTACTTTTTCTTTTGGTTTTCCCATTTAAG
>CBDVBC010000222.1:0-3828 GCA_965372125.1 Candidatus Hermodarchaeota archaeon
AGTATTAGTGGCGAGAATCGTATGGGCAGAAGTCTCCTTCTCTAGGGCGGCGAAGACCTTCTGCTTCAAATCCATTATCTCGGGAATCGCCTCGACAACAAGGTCCGCATCCTTTACTCCAGCAGCACGATCTGTAGTGGTGGTGAGGTTTGCCAGGGCAGTGTCGTGGACTACCTGTGTGATGCGGCTCTTTGAGAGGAGCTTTCCGAGGCTCCACTTGATTTTCTCAAGACCCGCCTGGACGTATTCCTCCTTGATGTCAATCATGGTCGTCTTGTAGCCTGCTTGGGCAAAGGTCTGGGCAATGCCGTGACCCATTAGTCCCGATCCCAGCACCGCTACGTATTTTACATCCTCAACTTTCATAACTAGTCACCATAATGTTCAGGGTTCAACAATCAAAGTAATAGTTTGGGTGTTTGTTCGCTGGAGTTCTTAATAATTTCTGGTTACCTTTACACTTTCAAGAATTCAAGCCTTAATATCCTTTAATGCGTCCATCGGCGAAATTAACCCCGAACACGAGGTGTCCTCCAACGTACTCGGTGCTGGACCAAAACTGGGCATCAATCATACGCTCCCCGGCGCTTACATCCCCGTACTCGAAATCAAAGTAGCTGGTGTCGATGTAGGGTGTACTATCGATTTCACTCATACCGGTCATGCCGTTGAAGTTGATTAGTGAGTAGAGTTCCTTGATGGTCGGCAGACGCCAATCATCATAGCCTGCCAGTGTGAATGTATCCGCAGCCACAACAGCTTCGTTATGGGTGACTTTGTCGCCGGGTGTCTTCTGCCACATCAGCCCGGTATTCTGGTCCGTGATTGTCCCGTCACCATTGTTTTGATAGGAGGGTTGAGCCCCGTCATGCTGGGCGTCCTGTCCGTAAAATGCGTTACCAAGTGCGGGAGCCGTGATTGCTCCAGTGTTGTCATAGCATGTGTCTTGTCCGGTATCAACCACGACATAGCTGTTTGCTGCCTGCTCTGTGCGCACCAGCCTGACATAGTTATATATCCGGACAGCATCACACTGCGGACCGTGTCCAGAGGGATAGTCTGCGGGGTCACCGCTTTTCGGGTCACTACGCTGGGCTCCCGCACCGTGAATATCTACCCACCCATAAACCCCGCCCTGTGATGGCATGTATCCCAGGGCTTCACCGAAGGAGAGGTAGACAGCAAAACTGGCGTCAGGTCCATCCAGGTGGGTGGTGCTGGTCCAGTAATAGGGATAGTTCGTGCCCCCACCTTCATCGGTGATCGGTGTCACACTGAACAGTGGATTGATTGCCGCTGAGCTGGTTGTTGAGGGCGACCGGGTGTAATCGACGATGCTCTGGAGTTCCTTCGCGTTGGGCAGCCGCCAATCACTGTAGCCAATGTAACTCTCCGTGTTCCTCTGCTGAACCCAAGCCAAGGCTTCTTGCCAGTTCAAACCCTCACTGCTGTCCGCCTGGGACCACATCAGACCCGTGGCGTTATCAGTGACTGTTCCGTCGCCGTTGTCGAGGAAATCGTTGACCCCGTAATCCGGGTTGCCCCTGACGTACCGGACAAACCGCGCAACATCAACAGGACCCTGCGGGGTGTTTATTGACACGAAAAGCCAGGCTCCACCGATTACCACACAGACAACCGGAACCAGAATGATAAGCACTTTCAGCCGTCTATCCATAACTGTCAACTCCAACAGGCTAAGCATTCATTCACGAAACCAGATATTAAAAACTAATTCATAATTCAGTCCGAATTATCCCCTAAAGTCTCACCGGAACTCCGTAAAGGTCAAGGTTTAAACAAGTGAAGCATCAAGACGAACCAGCGACCCGGAGTGGTTACCCCGATGACAGATAGCTACACATCATGCACACGGATCAAGGAGCAGGCAGAGAAGCTTGGCATCTACGAATTGCCCCAGCTGACCCTGTACACCCAGCCACGATATATCAGTCTGAGACATCGTTCAGCATGGAGCGCTAAATGGTGGAGCAACTGCCTTATTGATGCAACGGAACAGCTCCTACGAACTCTAGACCCTGAAACACAGGTCTGCTACACATTATATCACGATAGGAGACTCCTTCTAGCGCCGCAATATTCAGCTCTAGTAAAATTCCAAACGAGAGTCCGAGGATTCAGAGTTTACCCAACCGACCATAATGTTCGTATCGATATCTGGGCAGAAGCAGACGTAGTTGAACTAATCGTTGAACGGCTCATCTGGGCGCAGAACGGCGACCCCATCGGCGAGGGCATCGACTGGTACAAACTCGAACGCGCTTACAAAATCCTGCGCCACGACGCCATAGCCCAGTGGCGAGCTTACATACCACCGAAATAGAAGCCAAGGGCATACAAGAACCTACCATCCACTACCTACAAAGAACAGCCACCTCTCAGCGACCCTGCTCACCATCTTCTTCGCGAGCCAGACATTGCTAGGGCAGGAAGGGGAAAGCATTGCGCAGAGGCCAGAACAGCGGCGTCATGAAGTACAGGTACAACAAGATGAAGGTTATCAAAAGCCCGTAGACAATCTTGACTTTGTGCTTGCCCCTGAAACCACTATGGACAGCGTTCAGATGCTCGCAGCTCCGCTTGTACCGCGCAAACATCCAAGGCAACTAATCAGCAAACGCACCCACCGCCTTGCTCTCAGCAATGTAGGGCGCAATCGACCGATGAATCGGCGCACCATCCCTCACCGTCAAAGGCTCAGGAGTTAACCTCCGTCTCGTTAAAGATTATATATGATATCACAACTATTAGGACTCGGTGGGGTTCCAACTGATTTACTGGAGGATAATTGAATGCCCTCCCAAAAAGAACAGAAAGTCCCCGAGTTTATAGGTTTCTACTTAACGCGTGCGATTTCAAAAATCACACAAAGAAGAGGGGGGTATCCAATAATAGCGCTCATACTCGTTATAATCCCCGCAATCAGCTCCTACCTCTTGAACCTTGAACGGCTCATTTACGTCAGTTTATTGATTTACATAGCTTTGTATGTCTTATTCTTGGTAGCACATTGGGCTAGTAATTTCCTGAAAGGGGCGAGTAAAAAGCTTCAATTAAAGACCGCTTCGAAAGAAGATAAAGTGAGTGTTGCTGACCACATAAATAAAGCAGCATGTAGATTGTTTAACCCTTGGGGGCACTTGATTCTTGGAATCGGCTTTGTGGGAATTGGATTTGGATCGGCTGGGTTTCTAAATCTTCTAGAATATATCCTTGTACCCTCTGGTCTTATCCTTTGTTTCTTCAGCGGAATTGTGATATGGCTTTTTTATGGGTCATTATACACCGGACACATTATTGCTACAGAGTGTATTGGTAAGCTCTGTCTAGTAAGAGTTTTTGAACCCGACAGGATGGGTGGTTACAAATTTGTAGCCAACCTCATGGTCTATTTCATAGTAATAGAGATTATTCTTGGAGGCCTCGGTGTCGCTGTAGTCGTAGCTTTTCTATTTGGAGTAGCCAACGTGTTATACCCCTCGCTAGTCTTTCTGGGAATTATTATTGCAATTGGCTTTGGCGGATATCTATATATGACTTACAGAGTTCACCGAGCCTTCATTGAAGGAAAACAAAAAGTCACAACTAGTATCTCCCCTGTGTTAACCCAGATAGAGACTAAAGTCACTTCGTTGATGAGAGACAAAGGAATAACCAACTGGGAAAAAGCGACAACAGAAATCGTTCCCCTTTCTGGCGTGTTTGCTATTCTGAAGGGAATCCATGACGAGACCAGGGTTATGCGTGACTGGCCCGTAGATACCCCAGCGATTCTGAAGCTATTAGGCAGTAGTCTAGTTTCCCTAT
>CBDVBC010000223.1:0-3818 GCA_965372125.1 Candidatus Hermodarchaeota archaeon
TGAGCGTGGCAACCAGCTTTCTTAACCGCCTTTATTGCAGTTCGCATATTCCTTGGGTCATTGAGGGCATCGAAGATTCGGAAAATGTCAATCCCATTCTTAGCTGCCAGCTCCACGAACTTACGGACAACATCATCGGGATAATGTCGGTATCCCACAATGTTCTGGCCCCGAAGAAGCATCTGAAGCTTGGTCTTCGGAAGAGCCTCACGCAGTTCCCGGAGCCTCTGCCAAGGATTCTCCTTCAAGAAACGTAGAGGAGCATCAAAGGTTGCCCCACCCCAAACCTCCATAGAATGAAACCCAACTTGGTCCATCTTTTCGGAGATAGGGAGCATATCTCTGGTTTGCATCCTTGTTGCCAGAAGCGACTGATGTGCATCACGGAAGGAAGTATCTGTTATCTTTACAGGATGAGCTGATGTCGCCGCCAAAGAGTAACCTCCGAGTTTGGTCTACCACCATCCACCAATATCGCGAACACCCTTTAAGCCGTTCCCCTCTACAATGACGAGGAAAAGAGAATGTGGGCTCCAAGCATCTTAGTAGTCAACAAGAACCATTTTGAATAAGATTAATATCTCGTAACCTGACAAGAGTGTTTGAAGGAGTATCTATTCACACATAAGAGGCTAGAAGTTCTAAATAGAAACCGATATGAAAAAGATTGTTAGGAGACTTCCATCGGCTTTGTCGAGTTCACCCTTTAGAGTATTAGGCATAGGAATAATGATGGCATTACTTCTATTCGTTGTGGTTTTTTCAGCCACACCAACTGCCAGTATGTCTCCGCCTTTACCGCATGTTCGTATGGAAAAGTCTTCTGTCGAAAAGTCTACCGTCGAAGTTACTGATGTCTCTTTTTATCAGGTAAACTTCAACCTGGATGGAGCTGTAACAGTCAACTCGAGCTGGGGCATCCTCGAGCTAGACTTTACAGGTTCTAGACAAATCCAGTATCTAAACCTGAACTCCAATGGTACGTGGGTCATTCAGAACGTCCCTCTCTTGAGCGTAGGGGGCGAAGAGGCAGGGCAAACGCAACGCTTCTGGTTTCCGCTCGGCGTTTCCACCGGTACTGTTGTAACCACTATAGAGTATAACTATACTCTCACAGAACAAGTACTGGAAACCGCTCCTACTCGTGACAGCGTGGCTCAAGTTTCTGCTGTAGACTATGTGATTTACAATGGTGGAGCAGATGTCGAGCCGGTCACCTCATGGCCTCAGGCTACTACAGTCATTGGTGGTCCAGTCATAGACACCATACTCCATGTAAAGAACAATGTCCCCAATCAAGAGGCTGGATTATACGAGTGTGCTCCAACTGCCGTTTCAAATAGCTTACAGTACCTCAACGCTCATCATAATCTAGGTATAGCCGCAGCAGAGTTAACCATCGACAAGATGAAGGACGCCACAAACTTTCACAACGGTCTAGGGTGTTGGATCTGGCATGGTGATGATAGACCTGAAGGAGAAAAGAACGCTTGGTGGGAGGACAAAGACGCTTACATACAAAGCATGGGTTGGTCAATCACTACGAAAAGGATTCTGGCAGCTGACATCAGCCAAATAATTGCGGAAATCGATGCCTGCGAGGATATTGAAGCCGAAATCGGCGGACACACGGTCACTGTAGTCGGTATGGCAGATCTCGGGGGTGGAAAATACTCCGTCACGATCCAGCACGACAGCTCTCAGAGTAACGTTGGCGGACTAGTAACCGAAACTGGCATATGGGACTCGAACACAGACACATGGTCCGGCGCCCTTGCAGGGTGGGATCTCAACTACTTCGTTGTTGAATCGCCAGCGCCAAGTGGCCAAATCCCCGGCTATCCCTTACCTGCCCTAATTGTCGGACTAGTTATAGCTCTCACTCTTGTCCTAGCTATTCGACGACGCAAAAAGTCGTGAACTGCCCTCTAATCAGATTCCTTGCCACGCTCAAGACCGAGCACTCCTAGCCGTAGGTTTACAAGGGGATGTTCCCGTGTTTCTTACGTGGGAGTGACTGCCGCTTTGTTCGGAGCATTTCAAGGGCGGCGATGAGTCGGGGGCGTGTCACTGCTGGCTCAATCACTTCGTCAATGAAGCCCCGCCTTGTCCCTGAATAGGGGTTAGCGAAGCGTGTGCGATACTCAGCAATCCTGTCTGCTCGGGTTTGCTCGGGGTCTTCTGATTTCTGGATTTCCCGTCGAAAAATGATGTTCGCGGCGCCTTCAGGTCCCATCACCGCCATTTCACAAGTTGGCCAAGCATATACCACATCAGCGCGTAAGTGTTTCGAGCCCAATACCACATATGCGCCACCAATGGCTTTACGCGTAATCACTGTCACTTTAGGCACAGTCGCCTCAGCATAAGCAAACAAAATTTTTGCTCCATGGCGGATAATGCCGCGATGCTCTTGGTCGACACCAGGAAGGAACCCGGGAACATCCATGAGCGTTAGCACTGGAATATTGAAGGCATCACAGAACCTGACGAACCGGGCGCATTTGTCCGCAGCGTCAATATTAATTGTGCCTGCTAGGTAGTTGGGTTGATTGGCGACAACACCGACAGGATGGCCGTTTAAGCGGATGAACCCCACAACCATATTCTGAGCAAAGTGCTGATGAACTTCAAGAAACTGGTGATTGTCTGCAACACTCAAAATGGCTTGCTTTATGTCGTAGGGGATAGTCGGGTTGTCAGGAAGGAGGTCATTAAGCTTGGGGTCTGTGCGGCGTGGGTCGTCAGTGGGCTCTTCATAGGGTGGATTATCCATATTGTTTGAGGGAAGATAGGATAGAAGGTCTCGAATAATTTGGAGGCAATGGCCTTCATTCTCCGCGGCAAACTGGGCTACACCGCTCTTTACATTGTGAGTCATAGCGCCCCCTAGCTCTTCGAAGGAAATGACCTCCCCGGTCACTGATTTGATAACGTTTGGACCAGTGATAAACATATGGCTGGTTTTTTGCACCATAATAGTGAAATCGGTTACAGCGGGACTGTACACAGCGCCCCCCGCACAGGGTCCCATAATGGCACTAATCTGGGGAATAACTCCTGAGGCAATGACATTGCGGTAGAAGATTTCACCATAGGCACCAAGGCTAGCGACTCCCTCTTGGATGCGGGCGCCGCCAGAATCGTTTAAACCAATGACTGGTGCCCCAGTCTCTAATGCAAGATCCATGATTTTAGTTACTTTCTCCCCAAACATTTCGCCAAGGGCGCCACCAAAGACCGTGAAATCCTGGCTGAAAATGAATACTAGTCGTCTATTCACTGTCCCGTAGCCAGTGACGACACCGTCGCCAGGGATTTTCCGTTTTTCCATGCCAAATTCTGTGCAGCGGTGCTCAACTAGGGCATCAAACTCGATGAAGGTACCCGGATCAAGCAATCGTTCAACCCGTTCACGAGCAGTCTGTTTTCCTGCCTTATGCTGACGCTCGATTCGTTCCTTGCCGCCACCGAGCTTCGCCTGTTCTATCCGTTTCTGAAGCTCCTTCATCTTCTCTCGAAATACATCTGAAGGCATCTCAATTGCACCTAATGCTTATTGTGTGTTCTTACTTTGGAGATGCCTCTACTTGTGATGTCTCCTCTTAAAATCAATTGTTGCTCAGAGAGATTCCAGTGAAAGCAGAAACTGATTAGGAAAACCCAAGACTTTTAATTAACCAGCTGCGACGAACCAGCGGGAGGATACATATCATGCAAGAAACCCTCAAAAATCTCACAAAAGCCTTCGTAGGCGAAAGCCAAGCTAGAAACCGGTACAACATGTACGCAAAAATCGCCAAGAAGGAAGGCTATGT
>CBDVBC010000224.1:0-3814 GCA_965372125.1 Candidatus Hermodarchaeota archaeon
AGGGTTAGATTGTACTCGTCAAAATAGAAAGGCTGGTACGCATAATACCAAGTTGTCCAAGAGACATTCGTGTTGTTCTGCGCCGAGAAGGTTGACCCATCCGTACCTGTCTGTTGTTCGGTTGTCGAGTCCTTGGTGATGTAGAGGGTGAGATCGTATTCAAACCAGACTCCTGTGCTGTTGCTCGAGTAGGTTTCAAAAAGGACTTGGACGCTAGAGTGGCTGGTGCCGGGGTTTGCCCAGGTCCCTGTGAGCGTGATGGTGCCGGTTCCGTATCCGGTGCTGGTCACTGCTGTACTGTTCATGCGGAGGTCAAGCCAGGCATGATCTGGCTGAGCCTTTCCACTAACTTCGAGGGTGACATCGTCGAAGTCTAGGGCGAACTCACCTCCCTTGCACTCTTCCTGAACGGTCCATGAGAGGCCCAGTCGAATCGTGACCTCTGGTATGGTCCACTGAATGACATCATCGTAGGGAATGCTCACTTCGATTTGATACCACGTGTCGTCATTAGGGCATACTGCGCCTAAAATTTGCGGGTATGTTCTTCCTTCAATCTCAATGTAGACGACAAGGTATCCTCTTCCCTCAGCAAATCCTGAAACATGGGTGACACGGGTCCAGAATGTTAGCTTTGCGTAGGTTGGGTCAGCCCGAGGAATGCTAACGTTGTTTTCCCAGGCAAAATAGTAATCGTTTCTAAAGGGCCAGTTATTGCCCCAGTCAACGAGAATCCGAGCACCGTATGAGCCGTTGGCAGCATAGGAGGCGTCGTACAAGCCGGAATGAGTTGGTTCTGTGGCGGCTCCCCAGTAACTGGTGTAATTCCATTCCTTGGGGTGTGTTCCGTTGTTAGCTTCGAAGTCGCCGTTCTCGCGGCTCCCGTTGATCCAATAGAGTTTGTCGTGGAGGTTATCGACGTTAGCGGTTAGCTGGTAGCCGGTCCACCCCGCGGGTAGGCGGACCTCCCCGTAGCGGTCATCACCATAGTCCATGGGGTTTGACTCTGGGATCTCCAGTGACTGGTTTGTTCCCACTGCATACTCTGTGGTGTTCAGTACTGTTCCGAGTCCGTCGTACTGGTACTCTCCGTCAACTAGACTAGGACCTGCAGGTGGTAGGGGGATATCTAGGTCCATTGTGGAGGGAGGCATATGGTCAGAGCTTGTATCCACCTTCGATGAATCCGTTGAAGAACTGATAGGTGGATTGAACCCAGTGATGGGAGAAATCAGTGTAAATAGAGATAGGAAGAGAAGGAGTAGGATAGATTTTCTATGTTTCATGTTATCTGACACCTGCCTCTAGCGATGGGTAGAGCGCAACCATTGTAACTGATAAGGGTGTGCACTAGTGCAAGGAGTTGCTTGGAATATCTCCCCTCGACTCTACTGTGAAGCGGCACACTGAGGACTCCTCTTATCTACTTCAAGGGTAGTGTACATGGAAGCAACTTTCCCATTCACTGAACCTAATGGGAAAGTCATTTGCACCCTATAAATATCTTTAGCAATTTCCTAGAGGTTATATTGAATCTGGTTTTGGGATTGTGATTTCTACAATGCCCTTCTAGAGATGTTTCCCCCGGTTATCGCTGATTTGTGGATTGTTTCGTCAATATCAGGGATGTTGCGCATGTTTCCAGTGTCTCTACTCATCATCCGGTGAGGCACGGAAGGCTTCGATGCAGGAGAGCTTGGTTTGGGTGTGTAAGCGCTCGGGTATGAGTTTAGCCTGCCAGAGTTTGTGGAGCCCCTGATATATAATGACCTCAACCTCAGGGTCTTTGAGGAGATTGTTCCGATGGGCTATTCTCTCTAAGGCTTCTGCGAACTCGGAGTCTTCCTCCCAGGAGGTTTCGATCTTCTCCTTCAGAAAGGTGAGGAAGTCGGAGTCTAGCTCTGTGAGAGGGGCTGTCCGCTGTTCAAGGTTGCGAGGAACCCGTTTGTTGAGATCTGTCAGTAGAATGGGTGGAATGACGAAAAGGTGAGTTGTCTCGTTTTCTCGTTGGAAACCTAGTAGGAAGAAGGGGATGTGTAACTCGAGAACCGTGTCGGTGGGTAGTAGTGCTTCTGGTTCCATGAGGTATTCTTCGAAGAACTCCTTTCGGCCTTGGCAGTGGGTAATCTGGTCTTGGATTAGGTTCTGAATCTCAGTGGAGAGCTTCTCCTGGGTTTGTTGGCGGTCTTGAATTTCTTGGAGCTTCTGATCGCGTTCCTGGTCTAGAGCGACAAGACGGGCTTTCTCCTGTCGAACTAGTTCAGCATAGTGGTTGCGTAAGCCAGATATTTTCTCTTCGGCTTCACGATTCAATTCTCCAAGGTCTTTCTGAGTTTGCTGAATGAGCCTACGTCGTTCTTTTATCTGATCCCGCAACGCGTTACTAAAAGATTTATCCAAGACATCTAGGACTGCCCGCATATCGTCCATGAATTGGTTCGTGTTGGGGTCAACTCTGGAATCTACCTTTAGGAGTTGGGATAGGGCCTCTCTTTGTTGAACGAATTCTTGGTCAACGGGTTCCAAGCTTGACCTGAGCCTCTCAACGAGTTTGGTTTCTTCACCCTGCCACCACTCCTTCGCTTCTTCTACTTCTGAGTTTTCCTTGCTAGTTAGTTCTTCTAGATTTCGGTCAATCTCTAGTACTAGGTTCTCGCGCCGTGTTTCATAGTAGGATTGCATTTCTCCAAATTCGTTTATAATCCGTCTTGTCCGGTCACGAACCTCATCTTGGAAGTGGGTCCGGAACTTATCCCACTGCCCAGCTGCGGCGACATGGCTTTGAACCGCCTCATCATAGAACCTTGTAGTTGCGCTGATGCTCTGTGACTGAACCATCTTTGGGGGGAGGGGTGACGCATAGGCTGCTTTTGTGCTTGCTAGGCTGCCTAGCTTCCTTATTAACTTGGCAAATTTTGGAGTAAGAAGATGTGTATCGAAGGGGCTAGTACGTGGGGCTCTGCTGATATCTTCTTTTAGTTTCTCCAGCCCTGCAAGGAACTCGAGGTTGGTGTCAACTTTGAGGAGCGCTTCGTATCGACTAGTGGGGGGTATATTACCTCGTTGAACTGCATGTTGATTGAGTGCGAGACCATCTATGATGGCAATTCGCCCGTTAGTTTGATGTACAATCCATAGAGGCCAAAGAAGCTTGGAGAAGAATTGGTAGCAGCCTCTCTTGAGCGGCTTAAGCTTGCTTGTGTTTTGACGGACATCCTCAGCCAATAGAAAGACAGCTGCCAGTTCCTGGTGAGAGTCTAGCACTAGTGAACTATCCATTTCAATAGAGTCTATGGAAACTTCCTGTAGGTTTTTACCATCAAGGCAAAAGGGAAGGGCGAATACTGTGTCTCCGCCAGTACGTCGGCTTTCAGCGACAACTACCTCAATATCTTGAGTGAAGTCCGCGAAGTGGGCAGGATTCCCGTCCCATTCAGAGAGGGTTGCCGAGTATTTCTCGACGAAGCGCAGCTTGATCTCAGTGAGGACCTTTTGTCCGTCTTGAGGAGCATGGGCTTTATCGGTGGCTACGGCAAAAAGGATATCATCAGCCTTGTGGAGCAGGAAGTAGAAGCTAACTTCGCCCAGGTTGATGGTTTCGATACCGCCGTGACCTAGTTCCTCGGCGAAGGCGTTTAGAGCACTGTAGAAGCCACTGAAGACGGCTTCGTCTACTCCTCGCCTGCTAAACGTTTTATGTACAATCACTTCGCCAGTTGCTCGCTTGAGTACATAGACATCGCGTATCATTTCAACCCACACCCAAACATTGCTCTGAAGATTATTAAGCCTAGCGCCATTACTATAAAAGTTC
>CBDVBC010000225.1:0-3795 GCA_965372125.1 Candidatus Hermodarchaeota archaeon
GTTCGTCGGCGCCCATAGCGCTGTAGCGGGCCCCCAGCTCCACCGGGTCCCCCTGGTCCACCTCCTCCCCCTGGTGTAAGGCTGGGACGATTTAATGAGGGACAACATCAAAGAATGGATGCGGAGCAATTCCGAAAGGAGTTCCGAGTTGACCACCAATTCAATGTTCTCGGCCTACCTGTACTCCTAACAAAGGATCGCGAAGGGGGTTCGCTGGGCTGGACAGACGGCACAGTACTCTATGTTTCGGTTCCCGCCTTCTATGAAATGATGGTTAAGAGTAATTTCACCAAGGAAGAAATGCAGACACTGCTCAATGCCATAATATACCACGAGTCTGGCCATGTCCTTCTTTCGGATTTTGTGCTATGGAAGCTCTTCAATGAAGTAATCCGAGCGGACTACCCAGAAGGATGGCCACTGGTACGGTTCCTCGCGAACCTACTGGAGGACATCCGCATCGAATTCTATATGGGAATCGAATACCCTGGCCTCGCCCCCGCTTTCCGAAAAGCTAGCAAGCTCCTTGCTCAGGTACCGACAATCCAAGGAGAAGACAACTTCATCACAGCTCTCATGAAGGTGCTATTCCTCACCCTCAGATTCGGTCTCTGGAATGGAGACTTTGAAACAGCAGCAGGTGAGTGTGCCCATGAGTATCGTCCCTTCATCACCGAGGTTCTTGACGCTGAAGGCATCATGATCCTGACCTATGCTATCCGAGGACAAGACTCCCGCTCCGCCATCTTTGGAGCTATGTTATTCTTTGAGAAACTCCTCAAAGTTGCACAGCGCTTCTATGAACCAGAAACCCTCCAAGAGACCCTAAAGAACGCAACTCTGGGCACAACAATAGTAATCGATAAGCAGGTTCTCAAGGAGCTCAAGGAAAAGCTACCACCAGATGCCTTCGCCGAACTCATGCAGCAGCTCAAAGAAATCTACGGCGACAGCTTTGGGGAGGGAGGCGGAAAAGATGGTTTCGGCTCCAAGGGAGCAGGGATGGGCGGCCTTGATGTCATCACAGAGCTAGAGGACTTTGTCTTCTACCAGGATACGCGCAATCTCTACAAACAAGAAATAATGCAGCTAAGAAAACAGTTTGAGCGGCTCGCCCGGATTTGGGAGGAAGACCGTCGCCGCTGGGGCACCCCAATCGAAGATGAACTCCCACAAGCCTACATGTGGAGCCTCACTCGGGACATCCCCGCCCCCAAGATATTTGAAGGCTACAAGCTCCACAAGCCCCCAATGGACATCATACTCCTCATCGATCAGAGCGGCAGCATGAGCGGGGCCCCAGGAATCCTCGCAATGCGTGCTGCAGTCGCCATCGCAGAAACAGTAGCTCCAATCTTGGGTGAGAACATCACTCTCAGCGTTTACACCTTTGGTAACAATATCCGTCAGGTAAAGGCACCCTCAGAAGCCATCCACCAGGGCCGCTACTTCCCGAAACCAGGCGGCGGTACATCTATCTTCAAGTCCATCGAAAGTACAGCGAACCTCATCCACTCCCATTTGAACCCTCGCGCCAGAAAGCTCCTCATTGTTTTTACTGATAGCTATAATTTTGATAATGCTCAGGGGTCCCGGGTTGTGGCTAAGGTGAAGACCATGTTGGCACCCTTGCTCCTAACAGCATTTTCCACCACTCCAGAGCCCGATAAAGCCTTCACCCGACACATGGATATGTACAAGTCTCTTACATCCATCGAGGAGCTACCTGAGGCATTTTCTTCCTTCCTCTTCAAGCTCTTAGAGAATCTTAGCCGAACACCTACAACCTGAACTGTGAATCTTTACAATACTATTCTCACACTGGGCAGCATTGTCCTGTCTTCCTCTCGGATGAATGAGATTTAATAAGGCTAGACAGCTTAGGAAGCCAGCCTCAAGAGGTTGTGTTTTTTGCGCGCTAAAATCCAGGTCGGGATGGCCTCCTTCCAGTTCATGGTGAATAGCCGCAGAGCAATCTTCTACACCTTTCTTACTTTATTCATGTTCGAAGTGCTTGGCGCTAGCTTCATCGAAATCAGCCTAGTCATAACCGTACCGATGCTAATCAGCAGTGCGATGCAGGGGCTGGTGTGGGGACGCTTATCTGATCGCATCAGACGCCGCCGCCTTCTAATCATTGTGGGAGAAATCTCCGCTGGTATAGGCTACCTCCTGATCTGGACCACGATATCTATCTGGGCGATCATAATAGGACTAGCACTTGTAGAGGCAGTCTGGAGCATGTCTAATACTGGTTGGTCCGCGCTCTTCGCTGATCTCACTGAACCTCAAGAGAGGTCCACCCTTAATGGGCGCATCAATGGGCTTGGCGTCATAGGACGAATTGTCGGCATCACCGCGGTAGGCGCTATTTACGACATTCCCACACCGGGAGCCGGCTTCCACTTGGTCTTCCCCATCGCCTCGGCGATCATGTTTGGAAGCGTTTTGGTGTTGACTGTTCTAGTCCCTGAAGCTAAAGTGTTACCCCGCGTCAAAGAACAGGAAAGCCGGCAAAAAACTTCTAGGGGACTGAAGGGGCTGTTCAGAAATTATCCTCCTGGGTTTCTGGTTTTCCTTGGGTGCTGGGCTTTCATAGCAATCGGATGGACGTGCTATATGACTCTCTTTACAGTCTATCTTCGAATTGGCCTCAGCCTTTCATCAGCTGAGATAAGCCTGGTGCGTAACCTCAACTCTGGAGTCGGCCTTGTTGCTGCTCCGGTAGCTGGAGATCTTGGGGACCGCTTGGGGCGTAAATTCGTCATTCTTGAGGCTCTGATTATTCAAGCCGTAGTTTCGGCTCTTTACCCCTTCTCTACTTCTTTGCTTCCGATGCTCGTTGTGAATACACTGGGAGGCATCGTGCGTCCTTCGGTTCATACTGTGGGCTATGCTCTTGCTGCTGATCTTATCCCGGAGGACCAGCGTGGCCGTCTCTTCGGCGCGTATAATGCTGCGTGGACCCTTTCCTTTGGCGCCTCGCCTACCGTTGTTGGTTCCTTCTATGCTACTTTTCGGGAGAACAGCTATCTTGCGGGAGGTTTTTCCCCGGGTTTTGCAGAACTCCAGGCCATAATTGATGTTTTCTTTCTCTCCACAGGACTCGTAGCAGGTGGCGCGTTACTCTTCGCGGCTGCTGTTGGCGAACCAAAAAGGAACCAAACAGCAGCACAATCTGAGCAAAGCTAACCGCGGAAATTAGGGCTAGCGGCTGCTGAAGGCATAGCCGATAAAGAGGAGAAATACGCTGCCTATGGCGATGATAATAGCAATATACTGGATGAAGGCTGGGAACAAGACTGAGAAGTAATGTATCGTCATTACATAACTATAGTAGCCGAAGAAAAGGCCGTCGAGTATTATGAAGAGGAAGAGGGAGTCTTCGCTGAAGAGGCGGCGAGTAATAGTGACTACTAGGCTACCTGCAAAGAACAGGACTAGCAAGGCTAGGTGGGCAGAGAAGAAAACAGAAAGGTTGGGATCAATCTCTTGTCCATAATATATTGTAATCGAAACGATAAAGGTGATTATCGCTGTGTAAAGGACAGATCGGACTATACTCCAACGTGATTTGGGAGGGTTGATGGCAGAGAGATCGCTCTCTTCATCGATTGCTGAGAATTCGGGTAAGAATAAGGGGTTCATAGGGGTCATCGCAAATCCCTCAACTAGGATAATTGTCGCTCTGGGCGTTTAAGGTTGTTGCCGAACCCGAGCTTTTAACTCAAATTACCGGAAGAACAGTTAATTTAATAAGGGGCAGACACCATTCACGTCTAGGAAATTACTATG
>CBDVBC010000226.1:0-3792 GCA_965372125.1 Candidatus Hermodarchaeota archaeon
GCTGGAAATGATTGAACGCGTAATGCGCATGAACCCCTATACTGGTTTTCAGTTGGTGCTCCTAGTTGACCTCCACCAGATCATCACATTTCTTGTAGAGTTCACGATAATAGCTATCGTTCTTTACAAATTGAATCGCTGGTCGGCTGACCCCCCAAAGACCTATGCTTTGTTAAGCATCGCAGCAGTCCTGGTCTTCGCGGCGAATATACCCTCCTTTCTCATCTTCCTCACCCTAGAGTTCAACTACAACCTGTTCTTTATCGTCATTCCAGTCAGCATTGTTATCGAGTATGTCTTCCTGCTAGTAATGCTCATTATACTGAAAATCTTACCCGATAATAGAAAACTCATTGGAGCTGGGATACTCTTCCTTTCTGTCCTGATAGGTAATCTGTTAAGTTATGGCGCTTTCTGGGCATTGACCTTCTTCCTTTGATTATTCCCCGACAGGACACCATAAAGCACACCTCAGGAGTAACCGTGACGACCATTTTTTCGGTCTTTTTATATCTGCTGATTCTGTGTGCGTGTCCTTTAGGAGCAATTTCCTTTTCCGATGGGTTTCGCTGTACTATAGGAGTCCTGGGAGGAAGAGTCTCACTCCAAAGAATATTCCAGCATCAAGGAAGGCGATGAGGATGAAGCTGATAACGACAATAGTGAGTCCACGCGCGAAGAGGCAGTCGAAGAAGTGTTGTACTAACAGGATCCAAGCGGTAAGCGTCGCTAGCCAACCAACCGCCATCCAGGAAAGCCTCAGTAATGTGTCATCCAGTAGTAGAGGGGCTAAAGGTGTTAGGTACCAGCCTAGTACTGCATCAATTACGAATTGGAGTACCAAACCGATAAGCGCAATAAAGAAGGCATCCGAGAACTTGGCATCTGCATCTTGTAACCAGCGGCCAAGACCATAGAAGACGACAGTCGCTACCAATAATTCTATGATGAAAGTAATTACATCTATTAGGAGAGACATGATAAACATCACACTCTAGTAATATACTACCATTCTACAGATACTGCCTAAATAGCTTACTGCAGGAACGCCAGAAAGCCCTATCAGAAAGAGGAATCGCGATCCATTTCACACGAAAAGGCAGCTGTAACTCATATTAACTGGGTATGTAGGCTCTGAGATAGGCGAAGCTATTTATCAGAGTAGACGACAAAGTACCTTTAACAACACACCTTATTCATTCCATAAATAAGGAGGTATAAATGTCAGATGTCAGATGACAAACCGGCTGTTTCTGTTGCTAACATAACAGCGATAATTTTAATCTGGTATTGCATCGCAATTCTAGCCTCACGCCTAATGACCATGGTAATCTCACCAGGAATTGGTGTATCACTAGAACACGGCTACCACTTCCACCATATTCTTTATGGGCTAGTGCTGATGGCCTTGGGAGGCTTCTTCGGTCTTTACTGGTCTGATAAACTTCCAACCTTGGTTGGTTCCTGGTTCATGGGGATGGGCCTTGGTCTGGCAATAGACGAGATTGGCTTGGTCCTCTTAGCGAGCGAGGCGATTGATGGATACTTCTCTCCAATCTCTTATCCCCTAATGATCATCGTCGCACAGCTTCTCTTCATCGCCCTCTTAGCTGCCAGAAAACAGAACCGCTAGACAACCAGCTGTAAAATTCTCAGCCATACCCGATATCGGGTATTCCAGTAGAGGAAAGTGGGTTTCAAAACAGAAGAATTACAATTCTAAACCCAGATTTCACCCTCTAAAAAGATGCGAAGTGGTAGTTGTTATTGCTTCCTGCTAGAATTGGTCCAGCTCTTGCTCGTTTTGGATCTTCCTGAGAGTTTTCAGGATTACTTCTCGCGCATCTTTTAGGAGCAGCCCACGGAGATATGTCCCTAGAACGCCATTCTCAGTAATCTCAAGCCGATGAAACAAACTGAGAACTTTTCTCTCAAACTCCTCCTTGGAAAGAGCGCCTATATCGGTACCCTGAAATTCAGGCATTAACTCCCCGGCACTCTGAGGAACTGGTGCTGGCTCTACTGAAAGAGGGGGCTCAGGGGTCTGAGTGGTTACAGGTGAAGAATCATCAATAGTAGGTGAAGAATCTGCGATTGTTACTCCCAAGGTTGAACTAACAGGCTTGGCTGGCGTGGGATTCACGGCTGGCGTTGAGGGAGTAGAGGGTGTGACCACTGATGGGGTAGGAGTCGGAGTTTCGGTATACCAATCCGGCCACCTGGTCTTGATGATGGTCTCCGAGAGAATCCTAAAAGCATCCCCAACATTCTGATTATCCTTAGCGCTAGTCTCAACGTAAATAAACCCCTGTTGCGCTGCAAGCGCCTGAGCCTCCTCCACCGTCACCTCACGCTGGTCAACCAAATCCGCCTTATTGCCAACGAGAATCCCCGGGAGCACGCCAGTAATTTTGTACACCTCTTGCAGCCATTTAGTAATATTCTGGAAGGACTCTCGGTCAATAACACTAAACACATAAGCCACCCCAGTACTTCCTCGGTAGAAGAGGGGACGCACACCACTAAAATGAGGCTGCCCAGCTAAATCCCAGATCTGCAGTTTTACAGACATGTTCTCAAACAGGATTTCCTTAACAGCAAAGCTAGTGCCAATCGTCATCTTATATACGTCTGTGAATGTACCTTCGGTGAATCGAACAATAAGGCTTGTCTTGCCAACTGCGCCATCGCCGACAATCGGGACTTTGAAGATGTATGTGGCTTCTGCTGGTTTTACGCTCATTGCTTCTTACTCCTAGGGTCGGTAGAACTGAATGGTCTTATTAAATGTGCTGGGGTTTCGATAATTTAGAGGTATCGAGTTAGGCTTCCTTGCTGCTCTTTTTTTTGCGGAAACCAATACTTAAAGGGTCACCGGCAATGTTTGCAAGCTTAGGAGACTAGTTCACATGGCCAAACCACTTGCAAGGCGAATTGTTGGCGATTGTCTACGTATCCGGGAAAATGACCTGCTCTGGATTCATTCTTGGCAGCATTGCTATGCTCTAGCTGAGGAAGTAGCAAAAGAAGCGCAGGCTCGAGGCGCTTCAATAATGATTAGCACAACATCTGATTCCCTCCTCCAGCATATTCTGAAGAAGGCACCCCAGGAAGCACTGGTGACGCCTCCTGTGCATTGGCGCAGTGGGGTTGCCAAGGCTACAGCCTTTGTACTCCTGGAAGGACCAGAAGACCCAGGGATCCTAAAGGCTGCAGACAAAGGGAAAGCCCTTCCTGTAATGGGTCATCTAAATGGGATTATTGGTGCAGCAGTTTCGAATAAGGCTCGCACGCTCCGGGTCAGGACCACCTCATTCACACAAAAGGCAGCAAAAACCTATGGCATCAAGTATCCACAATGGTCTCAAGCCATCAGCCAAAGCTTGGCGGCTAGCCAAGCCGAGTTGATTGATCTTGGTCAGCGAATCGTTACACTTCTCCGTTCCCACAACAGCATACACATAAGCACCCAAGATGGAACGGATTTAAGGTTCAGGATTCGGCGCTCTAACCTTATACTTGATGACGGCGTGATTGATAAGGAAGATGTTCAGAGGAAGAGTTTTCTTGCTCACTTACCTGCAGGCACTGTCACTGTAGCGGTTGATGAATCTAGTGCGGAGGGATCCATCTCCTTTGATTTACCGAGGGTTTTCCTAGGTGAAATGATTAGTGGGCTGCGGTTTGATTTCAGCAAAGGAAAGCTCGTCAAATACCGTGCTCTCAGCAACGAAGCTACCTTTACCCGGGCTTTTCGCGCTGCCATAGGGGCGAAGGAACGGCTTAGTAGCT
>CBDVBC010000227.1:0-3787 GCA_965372125.1 Candidatus Hermodarchaeota archaeon
ACAATGTGGTAGTTTTCGAATTACGCCGTGCTGGTGAGCTCAAACGCGACTAGCTCCCATAAAAAAAGTTTCAATAACTGCTAAACTAACATACCCACTGAAAGGACAAACGGCAAGTCAGAGTTCAGGTAGCCTGCTAGACTCGATTATAGGGCAGTTCCACAATTCGGGCAAGTGACTCTGCTTGAAGAGACTAGTTTACCACAGATTCTGCAGGTGACAAGCTGAACCTGGACAGCCGCAGCATCACCTTCAGTATAGGGAGTGAGGATAATTCTTGAGTCACTGACTTCGACCTGGAAACGACGAGGATTACCCATCTCTTCAAGGATATTCTCCGGCATCGGCAGCCGATCCTGATTATCCAGCTCCAGCACACGAGTTTTATCCAGCTGCCGGAGGAAGACCGCAGAATCGTGAGTACCGCTGACAATCCCATCACGAAGTTCCAGAGTACGATTAGCCTTAGAAGCAATCTGCTGGCTGTGAGTCACTATAAGGAACGCGGTTCCATATTCAGCGTTTAGCTCCCTGAAAAGGTCAAGGATTTCCTCCGCGTTAACAAGATCCAGATCGCCTGTCGGCTCATCCGCAAGGACAAGCTTCGGGTTATTCATCAAAGCACAGGCAATAGCGACACGCTGCTTCTCACCACCTGATAGACGACCAGGAACAAAGTGGAAACGGTGACCCAGACCCACCCGCTCAAGAAGCTCCTTGGAGCGGGCTTTGCGCCAACTCTTAGGCAGACCCGCGATACGCGCACTTAACTCCACGTTCTGAATAGCAGTCATGTGGTGCAACAGATTATCCACCTGGAAAACAAAACCGATGAAACCGCGGCGCGCCGAAGTGATCTCCCGATCCTCAAGCTTGGAAATATCCTGCCGAATATTACTCCAGTAAACCTGACCAGCACTGGAACGGAGGGTACCCCCGAGAATGTTGGTCAAAGTGGTCTTCCCGCTGCCCGAGGGACCCACGATTACTACAATCTCGCCCTCAAACACCTGCAAGGAAACGCCACGCAACGCAACTGTCTCAATCTCCCCAGTCTGATAGATCTTGATCAAATCCTTGGCCATAATGACTAAATTCTCAGGCACATCAGCCCAGCGCTCTTCAGTCACTAGTCCGCTTGTTAGTTTGGGTGTTTCTGTCATTTTGTTTCACATTTCTTTTTCTTGTTTAGAGGTTTCGGAGTACGCGCCCTACTTCGGTTCGTCCTGCGCGCCGGGCTGGAATGTATGTGCCAATTATCATCCCAATTATCACTACTCCTAGCACTACCAGCAGTAGCATCCAGGGTAAGGTTATTGGGAAGGGTACGACGAAGGGGTATGGGAACAGGTTGAGGAGTACGTACATTAGGAACCATGAGAAGATGCTGCCTAAGATTAGGCTGACGAGGAAGGAGGCGAGGATGAGCCCAAAGAACTCGCCTACGACTATACTGATGATTTGGCGGCGGGTTCCGCCAACTGCTCTCATAATAGCATACTCTGTCTGACGTTCTGCCACAATCACACCGACGAACAAAATCAAGGCGATGAGGCTGATGCTCAGGCAGGCGAGGAAGCCAATGGAAAGGATACTGATAACGCCTTTATTGAAGAGATAGCCTTCAGGGTAGGCCTCCTCTAGTGAGAAGGTGAAGGGTGAGTAAATACCGGTGGCAAACCCTGTGCTTCGGATGTCGTCTGTTATGCCCTCAGTGTCTGCACCATCTTGTTGAGAGGCTAGGAAGAGGGTGGATTCGGTGACATTCAGGTTTTCGAGATATCTCATGTTAATAAGGCCAAAGACTCTGCCCTCCTGGAAGCTAAAGCCATCAGTGGTGTCCACTGGCCGGCTTGGGTCTAAATGATCAAAGTACCCGAAACCGGGGGCGCTATGACCAAGGCCAACAATATAGAAGCCACGTTGAACGATTGTGCTCCCAACGTATATGTCGACGACGACGCCGTCGTTCACGCCCTTATGTAGTCTTTCAGCCAGGGTAGATGGGAATATTACCCCGTTGGACTGGTTCTTCAATCGGTCCAGGACAATGTCGAAGTTTTCCCCTACGATACTACTTGCATCCCAATTTCCGATAGAGGAATACAGGTCAACATCAATCCCTATGAGTTTAATTGGATAGGAACCTATTACAGAGTCAGTTCTAAGTACTGGCATTACTGCTTCGACACCAGTTATCGCGGCGATCTCGATGGACCGATTGGCGGGCACTGGGCCACTTTCTATCCGGAGGTCAGCTCCAATGAAATACTCTAGTTGACGGTAGGCGTTGTCCTGTACTGTCTGCGCCTCAACAACGGAGAAGACTGTTATTGAGAAGGTGAAGGTGAGGATTAGGAGTAGAGGAACAATCCTTGTTCTTCGTGTCCTCATGCTCTTTACAAAGAGGCTGGTTTTCTCGCCGAAGAGTGGGCGTAACAGCCGTGAAATTCCCGCAATTCCTCGCCGTACAACCCGGGCGCCTGAGTCACAGAGGAGCACCCAGATGACGACGGCGTAGACGAACTGAAGAACGGCGACGCTCGGAGAAGAGGGGAGAAGGAATATCGCAAAGATAAACAATGCAAGGAAGGCGATGCAGCCGATGAGGTACATCATTGTTACCCCAATGTCTGATTCACCGACTGGAGTGATACCTGTCAATGCCTGGTAAATCTCGGTGCGTAGGAAGCTGCGAACGTAGATCATCGAGAACACTAGGGGCGGGACTAGACAAGCGAAACCTGATATAACCCAGGTTAAGGGTTGTAGTCTTACGACTGAAAAGAAACGGAAGAAAATACTCAAGTCGAACTGGAGGAATCCCGTGGAGGCGGGAATTAGGCATCCAATTAGTAGGCTAAGCATTGAGCCTACGACTAACCCGATGATTCCGATGACAATAAATTCCAATATAAAGGCGGCATAGAGCTGTCGGAAGCTGGCTCCGCGGGCTCGGAGAATCGCTACTTCGACTCGGCGGCCACTAAGAAAGATGTTTGTAGCAAACGTGCTCAAGAATACTGAGAGAACTATAACTGGCGCTACTAGGACACCCATTGTGCGCCTTGACTGGTAGGCTTGGATGTATTGTGCTAGATACAGGATTTGGCGTTCTCCACCGACACTCACCCCGCCTAGGAAGTCTACTTCGAGTCGAAGCTTGTAGTTGATAAGGAGTTGAGGGACATTCTCAATCCCAGAGGTGAGAGCCACTTCAGGGTTTACTCGTATGAGCAGCTTAGGCTGATTTACATAATCGGTTATTATTGCTAGATTCACTTCTGGCTGGTCACGATGCAAAATAACCCCATCGTTCCAGCCAAAGACTCGTTCCTCGCCGGTGCTTGGGTAGTTCGTTCGCTGTCTTCCCGAGAAGGCATTGTAGAGAACCTCATCAGCGGGTGTGATACTGTAGATTCCCACAACCTCGATTCCTGTAAGGTTCAGCCGGTTTATATCGCCAAGCGTAGCAGGGTAAGGGTTGACACTGTAGGCTTGTGCGAGGGCAAAGTCAATGAAATCCCCCACGCCAATCGTAATGTTAAGAATGTCATGGGCATCCTCCACAAGTCTTTCGCTGACCAGGCATTGATCGGGTTGCACAGAAAAGGAGCCTGATACGTTAAACTTCCTCTCTATCGCTGAAAGTAGGTCGTTTGTCACAAATAGTACTTCAGCGTCCTTGATGCCGTAGCTGTAGGGATACGGGGCACTTGGTGGCATGTACGGGGCGCTATTATTCATATCTTCGATGCCCAAGAACCCATACGTATGGTGTACGATG
>CBDVBC010000228.1:0-3785 GCA_965372125.1 Candidatus Hermodarchaeota archaeon
AGGGTTATTTGTCGAAAATCTATATCCGTTCCTTCATCTGCCAATCATGTCCACCTACTGTCTTCCAAATCGTACCTAATTAGGCCAGGTGGTTCTTTTTGGTGTTTGGTTCCTGTATTACAGACTAACACTACCCTCATAAGGGCTGCGACCTCCTGCCTCAGCTAGGTGTCTAGGGTAATAGGTGTACCAGAGGAAGCGTCGAGTGAAACCAAGGCACTTGCCGAGATGGACGCCAAGATGATTATGAGGGAGTTCTGTGAGAGCCGCGGGCAGAGAGAAGCCAGAGCCCCTGAGCGAGACTGGGAAGCCGGAGAGAAGGCGGGAGACGGGGACAAGCCCCAAGCCCCAGAGGAGGCGGGGGGGAAGCCGGTGATGGCGAAGGCGGGGCTTCGGGAGGTTTATAGGGTTGGAGGAGGAGAAGAAGATATGGATAATAAAGGCGAATCTTTGAGCCTAGAAGAGCTAGTGGAGAGTGTGCAGAATGAAGACATGGAACAAGAAGCCCGGCTTAAGGCGCTTCATGCCCTTTCCAGACTCGGAGAAGACGCCCGCCCAGCCGTGCCAGCCCTGATAGAAGTCCTCCAGAACGGTGAAAGGGACGAGCGGTGGGTAGCAGCATACGCCCTTGGAAGGATAGGGGATATCCGCGCTGTGGAGCCCCTGATTGACGCCATAAAGGACGAGGACATATACGCGGAGGCGATGTACACCCTAAGCGTACTGGGTGACCCTCGCTCCATAGAGCCTCTTATCGATGCCCTCGACGAAGCACATACGCAGCGTCTTGCGGGGGAGGTCCTGAGCGGGTTCGGGGAGGCTGCGGTGCCACTCCTCATCAAAGTCCTCCTCAGTGAATCACTGCATCACTTCACACGGTTGGAGGCGGGGCATGCTCTGGTGAAGACAGGGGACCCACGTTCCATCGAGGCCCTTCGTAAGGCGATACTATTCCCACAAGACCAAATGTCTCAGCGGGCTTATGAACATCTTCTGGCCGAGGCGTTACTCCACGAGAAAGGGCTGTCGAGAGCTGAAAGGCTGGGCAGAATGATGAAGCGCGCGGAAGAGCTGCTGGCGAAGGACGAACATCTCGGAGACAAGCTGGAATGGATGCTGGGCAAGTTCGGCGACCAAAGCGTGATTCCCAGCCTTGCTTTACATCTCAGGAGGATGGACCACGTCCTCAAAACCAAACGTTCCTCATACCCGAATATACATCTAGTCAAGGGGAACAGGACGAAAATAGTTAGAATCCTGGGAGAGATAGGCCACCCCAGCGCCTGTGATGTCCTCCTCGAAACCTTCCCCGAGAAGGGAGGCTACACTTGGATTATCGCGCTGGGTAAGATAGGGAACCCAGACGCTACCCCACGCCTTGCTAGGGTATTGGAGGAAGACCAGTATATGTGGGTGCGGGTCCGCGCCGCGGAGAGCCTCACCCTGATAGGCGGCGAAGCCGCCCCCGACAGTCTAGCCAAATCAGCACAAGAGGATACTGAGCGCAGGGTCAGGTGCCAAGCAGCCCAAGGACTCGTGGAACTGGGCGACCAGCGCGCCAAAGACCCCCAGATACAGCGGGAGCTCCCCGTCCAGCCCTGGGACCTCGGGTTCCCCCGAGACCTCTTCCCCGAGGAGGGGGTGAGGATGATAAAGGGTGAGTGGTTCTCACCCCTGCACGAGGAGGCGATGGCTGCCCTCTATGAGCCCACCTACACCGTGTTGGCAACCTTTCCCGGAAACCTCAACCTAGAGGAGTACTTCGCGGTCAGGGCGGACTCCGCAGTGGAGGCGGAGGAGAAGGTGATGAGGATAAGGAAGTGTGATAGGGAGGGGAAGTGCTACAAGCCCGAGAAGGTAGAGACCCTCTTCTTCACTCTGGACGGGACGGAAGCCGAACCCTTTATACCCTCCGAGACTCAGGCCCGACAAGAGGCATCGAAGATACGCCGACTGGGGCGCTACATCGTCCTCTAGTCTCGACTAGTCGCTCCCATTTCGTCTTCGCCTTCGGCGGCAGAGAATCACCAGCACCGCCAGCACCACAACTACTAGCAAAATCTCAGCTGCTAGTATGACGAGAGGTGTGGGGTCGAAGGCGGGTACAATGTAGTAACCGTTCTCTTCGGTTGCGGCGAATTCATAGGAGTAAACAAAGCTGTCGCCGATAGTCAACCAGCTTAGTATATGAAGAGCGTACTGGGAGACAGGCCAGAGCCCGAGGTTGATGGCTTCCCCGTAGCCTCCAATGGGGGGCTGAGAAGTGAGGGGGAAACAGATCTCGAAAGTGTAGATGCCCCGCACACCGTTTGTTGCCTCGAAGCCCACCGCGTTGTAGGGGTGGCTGGGGTCGTGGGCGACGAATTCGCCCCCATACAGGGTGGCGAGGTGTGTTACGGAGTCGAGGGAGTGGACGCTTACGTGGTACTGGACCTCGTACAGGCTGTATTCCTCGACGTGGCGGGTTATCCCGTCGCTGATATAGACTGTGAGCATATTGAGGTGGTAGGGAGGCACTGCTGTTGGGGTGTCGTTAGCGAGGAGCTGGTCGTACACCTGAATAGCGAGGTAGAGGTTGTAGCCCGTGTTCCTCACAGACACCGAAAAGCTCATGGCGGCTGGTAGGCTTAGGAGGTCAGGGTTGTAGTTTAGGGGTCCGGTAATGTCTGTCCACTCACCCCACTCGCCAGGGGAGACGACTCCGTCGATTGTTGCCGCCCCTAACTGGGAGTGGATCAGGGTGTCCGTCGCCGCCGTTCTCGGACAGGCGAGGCTCACCACAAGGAGCGCTGATAGGATGGTTAATGATATGGTTGTTTGTCTAGACATATTCTGTTCACTATTGTTTCCTGTCGTCAACCCTTAAGCATTGGACTATCTCAGCTAGTGAGTCGAAACTCTATATCCGACCCTTCTTCTGCCAATCATATCCACCCACTACCTAGAAGGAAGGCTCAGGTGCTGCTCCCGGGGTGGGCGCCGCAGACTTCGTGCAAAACCACGCCCGGCGCCCCTCCATTTCTTTCCATAGATATCCCATATCGGCTAAATCGTTTAGGTACCTGGATTCAAGCCCTCTACTTCTTGTGGTTAATTTGCTGACCTCACCTGCAGTTGCTTTCCTGAGCCGGAGCATCGCCATCGCGGTCAACTTCAAATGTTGGGGAAGCCGGAGCAAGGTCAGAGAGGTAATTTGGGAAAGCCGGGTGAGGCGAGTGAATTTAACCAGCCGCTGGTGAAGCATATCCGCAAGGGGTAGCCCATATTCCTGTTGGAAGAGTGTGGACATATCCTCGAATTTAGTGGTTTGAGGGTCCAGTCCAAGGAATCCTACCAGGTCCTCTGCCTTTTGAAGTTGGTTCAGTCTTGTGTAGAGCTGTTCAGCCATGGCGATTTGGTTGCGAAGTGTTTGGCGGAAATCCTCTAGCGAGAGCTGATTTGAAAAGACCCTTTCAAGTAATGTTTGGGCGAAGGTTAAAATTGGAAGTGCCATCTTGGCACCCTGAAACTCCTTTACTCCGACATCGAAGGTGACCGCATCGACTTTGGTTGGAGCTGAAATGTTTCCTATCCAGCTGTGATTCAGGTCAGAGGCGTCTAGCTGCTCTACTAGATCGGATATTGAATCTACCGGAGAGTTATGGAGAACCACCATGTAATTTCCAGATGTCTGGACTTGAACAGTTCGAAGTCGCTCAATCAAAGCAGGCGCTGTGATTTGTCTTGCATCAATATCAGTAACTATCTGTCGGTGAGGCGCGAATACTTTCAATGGAATCGTCAAT